>NZ_JBEZGJ010000160.1:0-17070 GCF_040649965.1 Micromonospora sp. NPDC048843 | reverse complement strand
CCACGCCGACCGGCCCCGGTGCTCCCGCGCGGGGGCACCGGACCTCACCACCACCACATCCCGGTCGCACCATCGCAGAAGGGGGATCGTCATGAACGATCTCTTCACCTGGGCAGCCCTGGGGACCATCGCCGGCGCGAGCGCCGCCACCCTGCTGGCCACCAACGTCATCGGCGGGCTGATCGGCCCGAGCGGCGACAAGCTCCGTAAGTGGATCGCCATCGCCATCGCGCTGCTGCTGTCCTACGTGACAGCGGCGTTCGCCGACGACGCCGGCGGCGAGAAGTGGGTCATCGCGTTCTTCAACGCGCTGGTCATCTTCTCCGCCGCGCTCGGCGTCAACCAGTTCCCGCCCGGCAACCGACAGGCGACGCCGACCCAGGTCGCGAGCGGTCGTGAGCCCCGAGTCTTCCGTTCCTGGGTCTGAGGGGTGTCGTCATGGTCTTCGGAATTCTCAGCGCAGCCATCCAGGTCGGCTTCGCCGCCCTGCTCGGCTTCCTCGCCGGTGGCTCGATCGGGCTGCTGATCGGCGCCGTCGTGGGCCTGGTGGTCGGCGCGGTCTTCGGCTGGTCGGTGGCCTCCGCCGGGGTGTACGGCTCGGACGCCCGCGGCATCTTCCTCTTCGTCGTCGACCACACCTGGAGTCTGCTCAACACTGTCGTCGGCGCCATCTACCTCACCGTGCACCTGGTCTTCGGGCACTCACTGGACCGGCCCACCTCACTGGGCAGCGGTCGGGTCAGCGTGGTGGAGGGGGTCTCGCCCCGCTACGCCACCACCATCGGCACCGTCTGCGCCGGCTCCAGCTCAGGCATCCAGCGGCACGAGGACGTGCACATCTTCCAGGGTCGCCTGCTCGGGCCGCTCTACATCCCCCTCGTGCTGGCCAACTACGTCCTGTTCACCATCGCGCCGGTGTGGCTGCTCTACCACGACCACACAAACGCGCCGATCAACCGCTTCACCCGGTACTTCGAGATCGGCGTCTACCCGCACGTGTGGAACGAGGCCATCGCGTACCGGATCCAGGGGACGCCGCCGCGATGACCACCCACGGGCGCGGACCGATCGAGAGCGCCACCGCCGAGCTGGTCGCCTGGGTGGCCAGCGCGGCGGGGGAACCGGTCCCGATCGGCCCGCCCCGCGCGTGCGACGACGCCGATGGGCTCACCCTCTGGCCGATGGAGCTGCGCCCGGCCCGGCAGACCCGCTCCAGCGGCGCGGTCCGCGAACCGTACCGGTTCACTGTCCGCCACCTGCTCTGCGTCACCGGGCCGGCCGGGTTGCCCCGGCTGGACCGGGTGCTCACCGCCGCGACCAGCGACGGCAGTTACCCGGTAGTGCTGGAGGCCGGCGACCCAGCACTGTGGACGGCGTTCGGTACGGCACCCCGACCGGCGCTGCTGATCGACGTGGCGGCGCAGGTGGACCACCCGACTCCGGCGGCGCCGCCGGTTCTGCATCCGTTGCGGTTGCGGCAACTCGACGTGCGCAGCCTCGGTGGGCGGGTGCTCGGCCCCCAGGAGCAGCCACTGGCCGCGATGCGGGTCGAGCTGCCCGCCACCGGGTCCGCCACCCACACCGACACCGAGGGCCGTTTCCTGATCGTCGGCGTCCCGCACGACCCCGAGCACCCGGGCCCGGTCCGGCTGCGGCTGACCGGCCGCGGGCTCGTCCTCACCGCCGACGTCGACCCGGCCGAGGACGACATCGTCATCGTCTGCGCGCCACCGACCCACTGACACCCACAGGCACAGGAGGACCGATGCCCAGTTACTTCTCCCCCGGCATCTATGTCGAGGAGGTCCCCAGCGGCGCCCGACCGATCGGGCCGGCGAGCACCAGCATCGCCGCCTTCGTCGGCGTCGCCCCGGACCGCTCCGCCCACCTGGGCAAGGCGGTGCCGGTCAACAACTGGACGGAGTTCCTGCGGCTCTTCGCCGGTGGGGAGCGGGTGGAGAGCACCCCGCTGGCCCGGGCGGTCTTCGGCTTCCTGGACAACGGGGGCGCCCGCTGCTGGGTGGTCAACGTCGGCGAGGGTGGCGCGATCACCGGCTCCGGGCAGCGGCGTGGCGGTCTGCAACTGCTGGAGGCCGTCGACGAGATCTCCATCATCGCCGCGCCCGGCTTCCACGACGTGGTGTCCCACGAGGCGCTGCTCAGCATGGCCGAGCGCACCCGCACCATGGTGGCGATCTGCGACCCGGCGCCGGACATCGACGACATCTCCGCGTTGACAAGGGTGGCCACGCCGTCCTCCGGCAAACCCCCCAAACCCGCCGAGGGTACGAGCGGCGGCGCCCCCGGCGGTCCCGGCAGCGGTCCGACCCAGCCGGGCGGCTCCGGCGGCCACGAGGGGGCCGCCTACCGGCCGCGACAGTCCGAGTTCGGCGCGTTCTACTACCCCTGGCTGCGGGTGCGCGACCCGATCAGCGGCGAGTTGGAACTCACCCCGCCGAGCGGGCACCTGGCCGGCATCTGGGCCCGCACCGACGCCCTGCGCGGGGTGCACAAGGCGCCGGCCAACGAGCCGGTCCGCGGCGCCGTCGACCTGGGCTACCTGGTCACCCGGCCGGAGCACGACGTGCTCAACCCCAAGGGTGTCAACGTGATCCGCTACTTCGCCGGCGAGGGCATCCGCGTCTGGGGCGCCCGTACGCTCGCCGCCGAGGCCAGCGAGTGGCGCTACCTCAACGTCCGACGCCTCAGCATCGCCATCGAGCAGGCCATCGCCAACGGCACCCGGTGGATGGTGTTCGAGCCCAACGACTTCACCCTCTGGCGTTCGATCCGACGCGACATCGGGGCGTTTCTCACCCGGGTGTGGCGCGACGGCGCGCTGCTGGGGCGCAGCCCGGAGGAGGCGTTCTTCGTCAAGTGCGACGAGGAGACCAACCCGCCGGACGTCCGCGACGCGGGCATGGTGATCGCCCACATCGGCATCGCTGTCGTCAAGCCCGCCGAATTCGTGGTGTTCAAGCTGAGCCAGTGGGCCGGCGGCACCGAGACCGAGACGATCGGAGGCTGACATGCCCACCACCGCCACCCCGCAACCCGGGGCCCCGGTCGACCCGTACCGGGCGTACAACTTCCGACTGCTCATCAACGGCGTCACCAACGGCCACTTCACCGAGATGACCGGGTTGGAGGTGAACATTCCTGGGCAGCCGTACCGGGAGCACGGCCTGGGTCGGATGCGGATGGTGCCCGGTCAGGCCGAGTACGAGCCGGTGACGCTGCACTTCGGCCTCACCGCCTCCCGCGAGTTGTGGGACTGGGTGAACGCCACCGCCCAGGGCACCCTCAATCGGCGCAACGTCTCGGTGGTGCTGCTCGACTCGGTCGGGACGGCCGAGGTGCTGCGCTGGAACCTGATCGACGCCTGGCCGACCCGGTGGCGCGGGGCGCACCTCAACACCCTCAGCCACGAGATCGCCATCGCCTCGCTGACCCTGCGCTACGAGGGCCTGGAGCTGGAGACCGGCGGTGCCACCGCGCCGACGCCCGCGTAGCTGGCTGGCCGGCCGGCTGCGCTCGGCGGCCGGGGCGGTGCAGCGCCTCGCCGGGCGGGTCGAGGCCGCCGGTCACCTTCCGCCGCCGTCGCAGACGCCCGTGGTGGCCCCACGCCGTTTCGGGGAGCCTCCGCGACACTGGCTGGACCTGGTCGCTGCCCACGCGCCCGGCCTGCTGCACGACCTGGACCTCGACCCGTCCCCGAACGGCACCGCCGAGGCCGAGGTCCGGGACGGCGGGCAGGGCGAATCGACCGGTCGGGTCGACGCCGAGGGTGCGGACCCGGTCGTTGACGGCAGGTCCGACGAGTCCAGCAGGCTCGGCAGGCCCGGCAGGTCCAGCAGGATCGACGGCCAAGCCGACGTGGGCGGTCCCGGTGCGAGCGGGGACGAGAGGTCGACCAGGTCGCGGGCCGAGAGCCGAACCGGCAGGTCGGCCTGCCCGTCGCGGGCCGGCGGCCAGCCGGACGGTACGGGGAGCAGTGCCGCCGCCCCATCCGGCGGCGGGACACCGTCGTCCAGCTCGGACCTGACCACCCCACCGGCCGGATCCACCTGGCCGGACGCGTCGACCCCGCCAGCCGGCTCGACCTGGCCGGGGGGACCGGACGCGACGGTGCCTCCGGTACGGCGGGCGGTCCGGGCCGACACCACGGCCCTCGACACCACGGCCCTCGACACCACGACCGTCGACAGCACGGCCCTCCACAGCACGGCCCTCGAGGCAAGGGGGTTGCCCCGGGCGGATGGACCCCGACAGTCGGTCCCCTCCATGGTCTTCGGGCCGCCCAGTTCGCCGAGCGGCCGCCCGCACCGGGCAGAGGCCGAAGCCACCCGAACCACCTCACACCCGCCCCTGGACGCACAGTGGTCCGGCGAGGTCGACCACTGGCGTTCCACCGGCTCGTCGATCGCCCGACCCACCGCCGACCGGCTTCCGGGTGGTCGCGGCGGCTTCCGGGGCGACTCGGACGCTCAGCCCTCGCCCACTGAGAACCAGAGCGGGCACCCGCGTGGTGACGCACCGAGTACGGCCACGACGTCCCGAGTGGACGCAATGGCTGCGCGCCGCCTCCTGAACGAGCCGAACCGGGGCGGGGTCGGTGCATCCTGGACCAGCTCGACGGCGACGAGCGCCGGAAACCGACCGACCTCCGGGCGCGCTGACCTGGTGCGCGTCGTGGACGGTGGACCCTGGCCGGCCCTGCCCGGCGAACCAGCGCCACCCGGGCACCCTGCCGCGGTGGGCATCCCCGGTACGGAAACGTCCGGCGGCGGACGAGTGACCGGCATCGACGGTCCGCTCCCCGGCGCGGCGGCGCGGAGTGTCGACCCGTGGCCGGCACTGCCCGACGACACCGCACTCTGGTCGGTCGCCGGCGCGGCGGTGGACACCGCGCAGCTGACCCGACTGGACCGGGAACAGGCGGGTGACTGATGGAACGCGTCGCCTTCCTCATCGACTCCTCAGGCGTTCGGGTGGACTGCCTGCTCAACCCGGAGACCGTGCAGGTGACCCGACTCGCCGGCGTACGGCAGCGGGGTGCCGGCGGTGGGCAGCTCACCGGATCCGGTCTGGCCGACGACCCGCTGGTCTTCACCGGCGGTGGCCGTACCGAGCTGGTGTTGGACCTGCTCTTCGACGTCGACTTCGTGGAGGCGCAACTGCGTCCGGCCGACGTTCGGGTGCTCACCCGTCCGCTGTGGATGCTGGCGGAGAATTCCACGGCCGAGCATGGTTGGCTGCGACCGCCGTTGGTCCGGTTGGTCTGGGGCAAGACCTGGAACGTGCCCGGTGTGATCATCTCGGTGGCGGAACGGTTCGACGCGTTCACCGGCACCGGGTCGCCGCGACGGTCCTGGCTGCGGCTGAAGCTGGTCCGCGCCGCCGAGACGGCCGATCAGGCCGAGGCCGGCTTCGCCGAGGAGTTGGCCGCCGCGAGCACCCCTACCGCCGCGCCGGGCAGCGCGGTGATCGCCGCCGGTGACGGCGCTGCCGAGCCGGGTCGCTCCGGTGTGCGTTTCGACCTGCTGGCCAACGACGCGCTGGGCTCGCCGCTGCGCTGGCGGCTGTTGGCCGAGCACAACCGGATCACCGATCCCCTCGCCGTGCCGGCCGGCACCACGCTCGCCGTCCCACCACCAGGCGCGCCGAGCGGTGGATCGGTGGTGGGCGCGGTGACCGGCGCCGCGCGGGCGTTGGCCGGCGCGGTGGGTGCCGGCGCGTCGTTCGTCGGCGCCTCGATCGCCACCGCGCCCGCCGCCTGGGGTCCGTCGGGCCCCACGGCCACCAGCACCAACCCGGGGGGTACGTCGTGACCAGCGTCGCGCCCCGGGCGTTGATCGTCCTGCTGGACGGCGTCGAGTTGGTCGGCGCGGCTCGTCAGCGGGTCCGCTCACTGCGGGTCGCGGCCCGGCTCGATCAGCCCACCCAGGCCGAGCTGGTGCTCGCCACCACCGCCGGGACCGGCGCGTTCGACCCGGCGGTTCGCCCCGGCACGGCGCTCGACGTACGGCTCGCCGACCACGCGGACGCCCTGTTCACCGGTGAGGTCACCTGCGTGGAGGTGGAGTACGCCGCCGACGGGGCGGCGGTGCTGCGGCTGCGGGCGTACGACCCGCTGCACCGGCTGCGCAAGCGGCAGGGGTTGCGGGTGTTCACCTCGGTGACCGCCGTCGAGCTGGCCCGGGAGCTGTGCGGCGCTGTGGGTCTGGCGGTGACCGCCGAGATCGACGGCCCTCGGTTGGAGCGGCTTCTCCAGCACCGGCACAGCGACCTGGAGCTGCTGCGCGAGGTGACCGGCCGGGCCGGGCTGCACCTGGCCGCCGACGGTGACGGCGTCCGGCTGGTCACCTTCGCCGGCTACGGGGAGCCGGTCGCGTTGACGCTCGGCGCGGGGGTGCACACAGTGCGGCTGTCCACCAACACCGACCAGGCCAGCGGTGCCAGTGCGGCACTGGGCTGGCACCCACAGCGGGCCGAGGTGATCAGCCAACAGGTCGACGAGGCGCGCTGCGGCCGACCCGCCGACGACCGTCCGGACCCGACCGACGTGGGTGCCGGCGGCGTTCGCACCGCCGTGGACCAGCCCGGCCGCAGCGACGACGAGTTGGCGGCGCTGGCCCAGGCCCGGCTGGACACCCGGGCGGCGGCGCTGGTCACGGCCGAGGGGGTGGCCGAGGGCGATCCGGCACTGCGGCCGGGCCGCCGCGTCGACATCGGCGGGGTGCCCGACCCGGTCGCCGGGACGTACGTGCTGACCGAGGTGGTGCACACGGTGGACGGCAACGGGCACCTGACCCGCTTCTCCACGGTGCCGCCGGCCACCCCGGCGACCCCGACCGGCGGGGCGGTGGTCACCCTCGGCAGCGTCACCGACGTCGCCGACCCGGACGGGCTGGGCCGGGTCCGGTTGACCCTGCCGGCGTACGGGGACCTGGACGCCGGCTGGCTCGCCGTGCTCTGCCAGGGCGCCGGGCCGGGCAAGGGTCTGGTGGCGCTGCCCGATCCGGGCGACACCGTGCTGGTGGTGCTGCCCGGCGGCGAGCCGGCGTCGGGCATCGTGCTCGGTTCGCTGTTCGGCGCGGTCGAGCCGTACGACGCGGGCATCGACGACGGAAAGGCCCGCCGCTGGACGATGCGCACCGCCGGCGGGCAGTCGATCGTCGTCGACGACGTGCGGCGCAGCCTGCGACTCGGCACCGAGGGCGGCAGCTTCCTGGAGCTGACCCCCGACCTGGCCGTCCTGCACGCGGCGTCCGACCTGGTGATCTCCGCACCCGGCCGGGCCATTGTGGTGCGCGCCCGCAGCGTGGACTTCCTGCACGCCGAATCGACCGAGGACCCGACCACAGCGGCGGAGCGGGCCCGTTCGCTCGCCCGCGCCCACCACGAAGGAGGCGGCTGATGCGCTGGATCCACAGTGACTCTGTGATCACCTGCGATCACGACGGCCGGGTCGAGAACCGACCCTCACGGCAGTGGGTGACAGTGACCGGTGTGCCAGTGCTCGTCGACGACGACCCGGAGGGACGCACAATCATCGCCTGCCCGAACTACGGCCCGACCATCAAGCCGTGCACGACGACGCTGACCGTCCGGGTCGGCTACAGCGACTGGGTCCGCGTCGACGGGCACCGGCTGGTGCTGTCGCACCTGGAGGGGTTCACCAACGGCACACCGCCGGGGCTGGTCAAGCACACGGTGCGCGACCCCCGCCAGCAGTTCCTGGGGGCGGACCGATGAGGGCCTTCCGCTTCGTCGGCGCCGGCTTCGACGCCGGCCGCACCGGCGGGTTGGCGCTCACCGCGGCCGGCGGCCTGGCGATGACCGACGGCGACGAGAGCGTCCGGCAGGCGCTGTTCCTGCTCCTGTCGACCACGCCGGGCGAGCGGCTGATGCGACCCGGGTACGGCTCCCGGCTGCACCGGTTGGTCTTCGCGCCCAACGACGACACCACTGCCGGTCTGGCCATCCACTACGTCCGGCAGGCCATCGCCCGGTGGGAGCCCCGGGTCGAGGTGATCGACGTGGACGCCGGGCCGGATCCGGACGACGCGTGGCGGCTGGTGATCCGGTTGGACTACCGGGTGCGGGCCAGCCTGACACCCGGGCAGCTGGTCTTCTCAGTGGATCTACTCCCGGTCGACGAGCCCGCTCAGGGAGGAGCGTCATGACGCTGCCCGTGCCGCACCTGGACGATCGCGGCTTCCTCGACCTGGTCACCGAGGCCCGGGAACGGATCCGCCAGTCCTGCCCGGCGTGGACCGACCTGTCGGCGCACGACCCCGGCATGGCGCTGGTGGAGACGTTCGCGCACCTCACCGAGGTAATGATCTACCGGTTGAACCAGTTGCCGGAGAAGGCGTACGTCTCGTTCCTGAACCTGCTCGGGGTCACCCGGCACGCCCCGACCGCGGCCTGGGCGGACGTCCGTTTCACCCGTACCGGCACCGACCGCGGCGCGGTCCGGATCCCGGCCGGGCTGCGGGTCGCCGCGGCCCGGGGCGCGGACCCCCGGCCGGTCGTGTTCGTCACCACTGAGCCGACGCTGCTGCCCGCCGACGAGTCGTCGGTGACGGTACGGATGCACCACTGCGAGCCGGTCGAGGCGGAGCTGCTCGGGGTGGGCACCGGCCAGCCGGGGCAGGTGCTGCGCGCGGCGCACGCGCCGCTGACGCACACCGCCGAGGCGCTGGACCTGCTGCTCGGGGTGGAGGTGCCGGCCGGCACTGTCGAGCTGGGCGCGGCGGCCCGCGAGCACGACGGTCGCACGTTCGAGATCTGGCAGCCGGTGGACAGCTTCGCCGGGCTCGGCCCGCAGGCCAAGGCGTACCTGGTCGACCGCTGCTCCGGCACCGTCATCTTCGCCCCGGCCCTCGACCTGCGACCCCCCGCCGGGGCGACCCCGCCCGGCGAGGTCACCGCCGACGCGACCGCACCGACGAGCACCGTGCCGCCGGTGACCGTCGCGGCGGTGCCGCCGGCCGGACGGCAGATCCGGCTCTGGTACCGCGCCGGCGGCGGACCCACCGGCAACGTGGCGGCGGGCACGCTGACCAGTCTTCGCGACCCACTACCGGGGGTACGCGTGGACAACCCCGCCCCGGCGGCCGGCGGCCGGGACATGGAGGCGCTGGAGTCGGTGCTACTGCGCGGCCCGTACGAGTTCTTCGCCCAGCAGCGGGCGGTCACCGCCCGCGACTTCGAGGTCCTCGCGACCAGCTCCGGCGCGGTGGCGCGGGCGCGGGCGTTCACCCGCGCCGCGGTGTACAGCTTCGCCCGCCCGGGTGAGGTCGAGGTGGTGCTGGTGCCGTACGTGCCGGAGGCGGCCCGACCGGGCGGGCGGCTGCCGGTGGCGGTGCTGCGCGAGCACGAGGTGCCCGAGGCGCGGCACCGGGTCGAGGCGGACCTGGAGGAGCGCCGGATGGTCGGCATCCGCTCCCGGGCCACCTGGGCACGGTTCAAGGCGGTGTCGGTGCGGGCCCGGGTGGTGGTCCGCCGCGAGGAGGACGTGGACGCGGTCCGTCGCCGCATCCACGACCGGCTGCACCAGACGTTGAGTCCGCTGCCCACAGCGCTCAACCCGACCGGCTGGCCGTTCGGCGAGCCGCTACGGGCGTCAAACGTGTACCGACTGCTGGAGCACGCCGAGCCGGGGGTGCGCTACGTCGAGTCGGTGCGGTTCGTTGTCGACGAGGCCCCCGACGCCGACGTCCGCGCACTCGCCGTGGACCAGTACCAGCCGCGCACCTGGTACGCCGGGCGCGGCCCGGTGCTGTTCCGCTCCAGCAACGGCGGCGCGGGTTGGGAACCGGCCGGTCGCTTCGACGACGAGACGGTGCTGCGGGTGGCGCCCGCGCCCGCGCCGGTACGGCCGGGCATCGTCGCGCGTCCTGGCTCGGTGGCAGTGGTGACGCTGCGCGCCTCGGGCGGTTCCCGGGTGCACCTGAGCACCGACCTGGGCGAGACGTGGTCACTGCTCACCGACCTGGACTCACGGATCTCCGACGTGGCCTGGCTGGATCGCGACGGCGCGGGCGCGCTGCTGGCGGCCACCGACACCGGCCTGTACGAGGTGTCGCTACTGCCCGGGGCGGTGCCGTTGCAGATCCTGGTCGACCCGTCGGACGCCGACCGGGGCTTCTACGCGGTCCGTACGTTCGTCTCCGAGCGGGGCGCGCCGGGGGTGGCGGTGGCCGCGCAGGCCAGCTTCGGGGTGTACCTGTCGACCAGCGGCGGCCGACCCGGCAGCTTCACCCACGTCGGTCTGGCCAACGTGGACAACCGGGTCCTCGCCGTGCAGTACGACGGCCCGGCCACCCTGCTGTGGAGCGGCGCCGGCGAGCCGGATCCGAAGAAACCCGGCCAGGGCTGTCATCGCACCCGGCTGTTCGAGTCCGACGTGAAGTGGCAGTCGATGCAGGCGGGGTGGAGCGGCGGTACCTGCCGGGACCTCGCGTTCGCCGGTCAGCAGGCGGTGGCGGCCACGCAGAGCGGCGGGGTGCTGCGGCTGGACACCCTGGCCGCTCAGCCGCAGTGGCAGGCGGTGTCGGTCAACTGCGGGTTGCCGTTGCGGGACCGCACCCGGTTCGTGCCGGTCGACGCCATCGCGGTGAGCGGCCCGACGGCCGGGAGCGCCGCGCCCGGCACCGGCGCGACGGAGCGGCTGATCCTGGCCAGCGGCGAACGCGGCGTGAACCGCAGCGCCGACGCCGTCACCTGGACGCCCAGCGCCAACCAGGCCACCGCCGACGTGGTGACAGTCCCCGATACCTGGCTGCTCTGCTCCGGCGAGCACGACATCGAGGTGGTGCGCCAGGATGCGACGCTCGGCGATTGAACGGCTGCTGCCCGCCGCCTATCAGCGGGCCTGCGTGCCGGGCAGCGTGCTCTGGGCGCTGCTGGACGTGATGGAGGGGCTGCACTCCCCGGACGAGGCGATCCTCGCCGAGGTGGACGCGCTGTTCGACCCGTACCGGGCGCCGGACGGGCTGGTCGTGCGGTTGACCCGCTGGGTGGCGATGGACCACGTGGTGGCCTCGCCCCGACGGGACAGCCCGCTGCCGCTGCCGGTGGGTCGGCTGCGCGACCTGGTGGCCAACGCCGCCCTGCTGGCCCGATGGCGCGGCACCCCGTACGGGATGCGCAGAGCCCTGGAGTTGGCCACCGGGATGTCGGGCTTCGCCATCGACGAGCCCGCCGAGCGGGCCTTCCACGTCGTGGTGCGGGTGCCGGTCGCCGCCGCTGGTCAGCTCGCCGTGATCACCCGCATCGTCGAGGCGGAGAAACCCGCCTCGGCCACTGTCGAGATCGTCCTGGAAGAGGAGTCGTCATGACCACCGAGTGGGCGGTCGTCGCCGCCGCCGAGCAGTTCACAGTCGATCCGCGCAACAGCGGTGAGCTGACCTTCACCGTCTCCAACCCGGGAAACGCGCCGGACACCGTGGTGTTCGACGTGGCGCCCGGTGACGGCTCCCAGCGGGTCTGGTTCACCGTCGCCGAACCCCAACGGGTGGTACCCGGCCAGGGCTCGGTGTCGTTCCTGGTCAAGCTCGCCGTGCCGGCCGGCACCCCGCCCCGGCGCTACGACATGACCGGGTTCGCGTACTCGGCGAACACCGCGCCGGAGGAGAGTTCCCGCTCCAGCGGCCGGGTCACGTACGAGGTGCGGGCGGTCGCGCCGCCACGGCGTACCCCGTGGTTGTGGATCGCCGCCGCGGCGGCGTTGGTGCTGGTGGTGGTCGCCGTGGGGGTGGTGTTGCTGACCCGCGACGGCGAGCCGGCCCCCGGCGAGCCGCGGGTGGTCACCGTCGAGGCGGAGAGCCTGGTGCCAGGGGCGGTGGTGGACTCCCCGGCGAAGAACGGGGCGAAGGTGGAGGCGCAACCCAACTGCTGCGGAGTGACCTGGTCCGGCGACAGGCAGCTGTTCTTCCAAGGGCTTGCCATCGGCGACAAGGTCACCGTGACGGTGCAGATCCCGGCCGACGGCACCTGGCGTTTCGCAGCGGTACGCACCACCTCCCTCGACTACGCCAACACCGTCTTCGCCATCGACGGCAACCAGGTCGGCGGCACGTTCCTCGGCTTCACGCCGACAGTGCGCAAGACGGAGTTCCTGGACGTCGGCACGGTCCAGCTCGCCAAGGGCCCCCACCAGGTCACGCTCCTGGTGGTTGGTAAGACGCAGGGCTCCAACCGCTACTACGCGGGCATCGACGAGATCCGGTTCACCGAGATCGTGGCGAAGGCCGTGGCGCGATGAGTGGTCGGCAGAAGGCGCTGCTGGGGCTGTTCGCCGTCCTGCTGGTGGCGTTGTTCGTGGTCGCGGTCAGCACGGGTCGCAACCAGCCGGGTGATCCGGAGGCTCGGCACGGGTTCGTCGACCGGTTGGGCGCGCTGGGCGGCGAGCGTTCCGCCGTGGATCCGGCGACGGTCAGCGCCGACTGCGCCGACGAGGCGGGCCGGCTGGAGTTCTCCGGCGGCTGCGTGGTGCGGGTCGCGGACCCGGGCGGGCTGCGCACCCTGGTGCTGCGCAGCGCGGCGCGCTTCACAGTCGTCGCCCGGGCGCCCGGCGACGCCGACCTCACCATCCGCGACGAGGTCGAGCCGGCGGCGGACGGCACCGGCGCGGTGGCGAAGATCGCCGTCGACCAGGCCACCGAGGTGGGCCTGGTCTGCCCCGGCCTGGGCGGCTGCACTGTCGTCGTGGCCACGTCCTGACCCGACCCGGGCTGAGAGGAAGGTGCCGCCGTGGGTGACCTGCGCAAGCCGTTCCTGCTGCTGGCCATGCTCGCCATCGTCCTGGCGATCGGGGTGGAGCTCGGTGCCGGGCTGCTGCTCGGCGGCGCCGACGCCGGCGCGGCCCTCGCCGACACCGCCGGGGCGCTGGACGTGGAGATCGACGACGTGTCAGGGGTCAGCGAACCGTCCGGACGAGGCACCGGCTACCTGGCGTTGATCGACGCGGTGGCGGTCTGGAGCACCGGGCTGTTCTGCCTGGGCCTGCTGCTGCCCGAGCGCGTCCAGGGGCGGGTGCAGGGCGTCGCCAGCCTGATCTTCTCGATCATCCTGATCATCGTCGGGCTGGTCGCGCTGGTCGTTGCGTTCGTGGAGCTGTCCATCATGGTGTCGCTGTTCCTGGCCGTCCCGTTCGGCACGCTGGCGTACCTGGCGCTGTGGGGGTTCTTCCCGGTCGGCGAGGCGGCGGTGCTGCTCGGGCTGGTGCTGCTACTCAAGCTAGTGTGGGCCCTGATGCTGGTGCTGGCTCAGCCGCGCTTCCTGCAGAACAAGGGTCTCGTCCTGCTCATCCTCACCACCCTGCTGTGCACTGTCGTGCTGGAGTTCCTGCACAACCTGGTGCCGGTGATCCTGGTCAGCATCGTCGACGACGTGGCGGCGCTGGTCTTCGCGATCATCGCGATCGTCTGGGGGTTGGTGCTGTTGATCGGCTCCATCCCGGCGATCGTCAAGGCCGTCCGAGTAACCGCAGCCCTACCGACCCGCACCAGCTCCTCACCCCGTTGATCATGAAGTCATTGCCACTCCGCCCGGCGTGTCGTGGCAATAACTTCATGGTCAACGAGGGGTGTTCGGGCTCGGAGCCCCGCTCAGAGTGGTCTTGGCACCGACGTGACCAGGGCGTCGACACCGTCCCGGTCGAGGATTCCGTCGGCCACCCACACCTGGTACCGGCCGTGCCGGCTCCCACCGGCCGGCACCACCGCCGGGCGGTCGAACGCGAACGCCACACAGACTCCCGGATACATCCCGGTCCGCACGAACCACCGGTCGCCGCGGCCGAGGCCCGCGAAGACCAGTGTGTACGCCCCGCCACCCGACCCGGCGCCGGTCAGCGCGAGCCACGGCGCCGCACTGCCGTTGACCGTCTCCTCCCCGGCCGCATCGGCGGTGAACACCACCGGTTCGCCGTCGGCGACGGCCCGCCAGAAGAACCCGCCGTAGCCGGCCCCGCCCGGACGGCCGTTGGTGGCCGGGCTGCCCAGCCGGATCTCCCGGTCGTCCGGGGCGACGAGAACGGACTCCACATCGAGCCGCCAGGCGTCCGGCGCGACCGCCGACGCGGCGAGCCACCTCCGCTCGGTCAGCAGCACCCCGCCGGCCCGGTCGCGCCACTGGAGATCGTGCGCGTACCGGCCCGGGGACCGTTCCACCTCGCCGGTGTGCGCGATGACGCCGTGGTCGTCCCGCCAGGTGTAGCCGACGTCGCGGACGTAGGTGCGCCCGCCCCAGAGGTTGCTGCCCTCGACGTCCTGCACCGCGAGGGACGCGCCGAGGTGCCACACGTGGTCGGCGGGAAGCGCGTCGGTGACCACAGTTCCGCCGAGCGTGCGTACCGGGTGCAGGTACGGTCGGGGCCCGTGCCGCGCGTCCAGCGCCGGATCGAGGATGTACTCGGCCACCTCAGTGGCCCCGACCGTCAGCCGCACCGGCTCCCCGCTCACGGCAGCTCCCGACGGCCGGCGACGGCGACCGACACCCGCCGGCGGGCGTTGGGGTCGGCTGGTCTCTGCCGGCCGCCGACAACGGCGACCGACACCGGCCGGCGGACGGTGACGGCGTGCAGGGCGGCCACCGTGTAGCCGGCGAGGATCGGAACCGCGACCGGGGTGACCAGGACGGTGAGCAGCCCGGCCAGCGCGACGACACCGGTGAGCGCCGCCCAGCGGGTGGGCGCGTCGAGGCAGGCGCGGGCGGCGGAGCGGGCCGAGGCCCACCACCGCCCGCCCCCGTTGCCGCCCACCTCGACGACGACCAGCCCGGCGTACCCGACCAGGCCGGCCGCGATCAACGCCGTCACCAGCAGCGCGACCGGGCCGCCCGGCACCCGGCCGGTGGCCAGCGCCGCCAGGTCGGCGGCGAGCAGCGCGGCGCCGGCGAGCGCGAGCAGGCTCACCGGGACACCGGGCAGCACCGCGCGGCCGAACCGGCGCAGTGTCGTGCGCGCCGACGGCCAACTGCCGGTACGCGTCCAGTCGTGCACCGCCGCGCTGGCGGTGCCCGCCGCCGCGGCGGCGGTGAGCAGGGGCACCGCCGCGAGGGTCAGCAGGATGCCCAGCAGCGCCAGGTCGGCGGCGTCGCGGGCGACGTCGCGCCAGTCCCGCCGCCCGCCGGTGTCCACGGGTTCAGCCCTTGATGCCACTGGTGTTGATCCCCTCGACGAGCATCCGCTGGAACGCGACGAAGAACAGGAAGACCGGCAGCAGCGACAGCACCGACATGGCGAACATCGGGCCGACCGCGCTCTGGCTGGTCGAGTCGATGAACAGGGTCAGCGCGACCGGAACGGTGTAGTCCTCCAGTTGGGACAGGAAGACCAGCTGGCGGAAGAAGTCGTTCCAGGTCCAGATGAACGAGAAGATCGCCGTGGTGACCAGCGCCGGGCGGCTCAGCGGCAGGATGATGTGCCGGAAGATGCCGAACGGACCGGCGCCGTCGATGCGGGCCGCCTCGTCCAGCTCCCGGGGGACGCCCCGCATGAACTGCACCATGAGGAAGACGAAGAACGCCTCGGTGGCCAGGAACTGCGGGATGAGCAGCGGCAGGTACGGCCAGTCACCGCCGACCAGCCCGAGCGTGCGGAACAGGATGTACTGCGGAACGATCAGCACGTGCTGAGGCAGCAGCAGCGTGCCGATCATGACGGCGAACCACATGCCGCGCAGCCGGAACCGCAGCCGGGCGAAGGCGTACGCGGCCAGCAGGCAGGAGAGCCCGTTGCCGATGACGGTGAGCAGGCTGACCATGGCGCTGTTGAGGAAGAACCGGCCGAAGCTGACGTCGAAGTTGGACCACCCGGCGGTGTAGTTGCCCGGGGTGAAACGCTCGGGCAGCAGCCCGACGTTGTTGACGATCTCCTCCTGGGACTTCAGCGAGGTGCCCACCATCCAGATCAGCGGGTAGAGCACCACGGCGACGATCGCCACCAGGATCAGCAGTCGCAGCACCGGCCGTCCGCCGGGTCGTCGGCGCGCGGTCGGCGGCGCTGCGGTCGGCGCTGCTGTCGTCGGGGTCACCGTCACCATCACCGGTCCTCCCCGTCGGAGTAGTGCACCCAGAACCGTCCGGTGCTGAAGAAGATCGCGGTGATGACCGCGATGGCGAGCAGGAACACCCAGGCCATCGCCGAGGCGTAGCCCATGTTGAGGTCGGTGAAGCCGGTGATGTAGAGGTTCAGCGTGTACATCAGGGTGGAGTCGACAGGGCCGCCGGTGCCGTTGCTGAGCACGAACGCGGCGGTGAAGCCCTGGAAGCCGTTGATGGTCTCCAGCACCAGGTTGAAGAAGATGACCGGGGAGAGCATCGGCAGTGTGACGTTGCGGAACTGACGGAACCGGCCGGCTCCGTCGACCGACGCGGCCTCGTACAGCTCGGTGGGCACCTGCTTGAGCCCGGCCAGGAAGATCACCATGGGTGCGCCGAACTGCCAGATGGCCAGCACCATCAGTGTCTCGAGGGCCCAGTCGGGGTCGTTGACCCACGGCTTGCCGGTGATGCCGACGAGGCTCAGCAGCGAGTTGAACGCGCCGTCGCGGTTGAACATGTTGACCCAGACGATGGCCAGCGCGACGCTGCCGCCGAGCAGGGACGGCAGGTAGAACAACCCGCGGAACAGCCCGACGCCGCGCCAGGCGCGGTTGAGCAGCAGCGCCACGCCGAGCGCCGCGGCCAGCTTCAGCGGTACGGCGATCAGCGCGAAGGTCAGTGTGACCCGTACCGCGTGCCAGTACGACGGGTCGGCGGTGAACATGCGTTCGTAGTTGGCCAGCCCCACCCACTCCACCTCGGAGAAGGGGGTGAGGATGTCGTAGTTGGTGAAGCTCAGGTAGAGCGACAGCACCATGGGGACTGCCGTGACACCCATCAGGCCGATGAGCCACGGCGACAGGAAGACGTACCCCGCCAGACCTTCGCTGTTCCGGAAGCGTCCGGGCCCACGCCTCTCAGCGTGGGCCTGCCGCTGGTCGTCAGCGGATCTCCGGACCAGCTCGGGCACGTCGGAGTTCAGGCGCTGCACTGTGACGTTGAGCAGATCGG
>NZ_JBEZGJ010000159.1:0-17112 GCF_040649965.1 Micromonospora sp. NPDC048843 | reverse complement strand
GCGCGGGGCGGGGCGGGGCGCGGGGCGGGGCGCGGGGGCGGGGGCGGGGCGCGGGGGTTAGGCGGTTTGGCAGGTGCGGCACCAGTACAGGTTGCGGCCGGCCAGTTCGCCGCGACTGACCTCGGTGCCGCAGACGTGGCAGGGTGCTCCCGGGCGGCGGTAGACGTACACCTCGCCGCCGTGCCGGTCCACCCGCGCCGACCGGCCCATCGCCTCCGGCAGGTGCGCGTCGCGGACCGTGTCGATCCGGCCGTGCTCGACAGCGAGCCGCATCAGCCCGACCAGGTCGGCCCAGAGCGCGTTCCAGCCGGTCCTGGTCAACTGTCGGCCCGGCATCCTCGGCGGCAGGCCCGCCCGGAACAGCGCCTCGGTCACGAAGATCAAACCGGTGCCGGCCACCACCGACTGGTCCAACAACAGCGCGGCGAGAGGAGTGGGGCTGCGGGCGATCCGGGCGTACGCCCGCTCCGGCTCGGCGTCGGCGCGCAACGGGTCCGGCCCGAGACGGTCGCGCAGCGCGGCCACCTCGGGTGGGGTGAGCAGCTCACAGGCCGTCGGCCCGCGCAGGTCGAGCCAGTGCCGATCGCTGGCCAGTCGTAGTCGCACCTGCCCGACCGGCTCCGGCGGCTCCCCCGGCCCGTCGGTGAACTTGCCGTACAACCCGAGGTGTACGTGCAACGTCAGCTCGCCGGCGTAGTGGTGCAGCAGATGCTTCCCGTACGCCTCGGTGCCCTCCAGCACTGTCCCGGAGAGCCGTGCGGCACCCTCGGCGAAGCGGCCCTGCGGGCTGGCGGCGTGCAGCTTGTCCCCGGCGAACAGCTCGGCGTGCCGGGCCGCCAGGCGATGGATCGTGTGTCCCTCTGGCACAGGTGCCAAGGATAGCCAGCCCCGCCCGACCGGCCGCGCGCTGATCGACCCGGCCCCCTCCGCCATGCTGATCGACTCGGGTTTCAGGAGACCGGGGTGTTGCGATGAGCGGGACACCCCAACTGTCAGGAAGGCGAGTCGATCGAGGTGGGCGGGACGGTCAGCCCTGACGCTGCTCCTTGACGCCGCTCACGAACGCGGCCCAGGTGGCAGGGGCGAAGGTCAGCGCCGGGCCGGTCGGGTCCTTGCTGTCCCGTACGCCCACGACGCCGGGGAGGCTGGTCACCGCGCTGACCCTTGCCCGTCGGCACCGTCCGGTCTGGAGTTGGACACGCTGGCGCACGGTGTGCCGTTGCGGCGCGGACCTGCCCTGCCGGGCGCGGCACCGCATCCCGATCAACCGCGGGCACTGGCCGACGTGACCGGACTCAGGCCCGGCGACCTGCTGCTGATCGGCGAAGCGTGCTCAGCGCAGTTCGCCGGTGACCGGGCGCTGCGCTTTCGACTGGTGAGCGTGGACCCGCGCCCGACCTACCACGGGTGGGTCTGGCTGACGGGGCCAAGCCGAGCCGAGGGCGAGCCGAGGTAGGGCCAGGCGGCGAGGCCGGTCGAGGCCGTTCTCGGCGACCGTACCCAGGATTGGTGTCAGGAAACGCCCAGGTGGGTATTTGAGGGCCGACACCGCGTGGGTGCCACCCTTTCCGTCGGCCACCACGCATTCATCAGGAGGTGTGTAGTGGTCAGGATTCCTTCGCTGTCCCGCCGGTCCGAGCCGGCACCGACGCGGGACGAGAACCTCGACGGCCGCGTGGACGGCCGCGACACCCCGGTCACCGAGACCGGTCAGTCCGACGACGGCGTCGGCCGCCCGGTGGTCACCGACCGGGACGCCGACCAGACGACGTACCGCAGCGCCGGCGCGACCGGCGGCCAGACCAGCGAGGCCGAGCGGCGGGCCAACGAGCGGGCGGCAGTGGCCCGAGCCGCCACCGCGCGACCGGTGGAGACCGATTCCCGGGGCACCGCCTCCCGCCCTGTCGCACCCGAGCCCGTGAACGGCACGACCCGCCCTGTCGCACCCAAGCCCGTGACCGGCACGACCAGCCCGGTGGCACCCGAGCCCCACACCACCGACAAGGTGGGGACCGAGTCCCGGCCCACCGTCGCCCCGACCACGGCTCGCACCGCCGACCTCGACAGCACCACCCGTCGGCCCGACACCACGGACCGGGTCACCACGGACCGGCCGGTCGACCCGACCCCGGGCGTGGACACGCCCGAGCCGCCGGTGACGCGTGGCCCGAAGCCGCGGGCCAGCCTGCTCGCCACCCTCGGCCTGATCGTCTCGGTCGCCGGCGCGATGTTCGTGCTGACCGGGACCCTGGCCGGGTACGGCATCGGGCTCGGCGCGTTCGGCGCGGTGCTCGCGGTGCTCGGCCTGATGGCCACCCGTCGCCGGCACGTCGCCGGCAAGACCGACGCGCTCTTCGGCGTGCTGATCGGGCTGGCCGCGGTCGTGATCGGGGTGCTCGCGATGACCGGTCAGTTCGACTGGCCGACCACCGACGGCGACTGGGTGTCGCGCTTCCGAGAGTGGCTTGACTCACAGTTTGTGGATCGTTTCTAGCGGGCACTGTTCCGCTCGCCGGTGATGCACCGGCGAACAGCCGGCGGTTCGCCGGCAGCCCGATCTCATCCGGTGGTTCACCGGCCGGGCGACACCCTTTCAGGGGCGGCGGTTCGCCGCCCCTGAAGTGTGTCCGGGGCCTGGCCCGAAACACGACTCCCGACCAGGTGGGCCCCGACGCAACGATTCGCAGGAGCAGAGCGCCCAGACGCAACGAATCTTCGGTCTGCGCAACTCTCGATGGTGGATCCTGCCGCTGACGCCGCATACCGTTGAGCAACGGCGCCAGCCCGTGGGCCACGGTGGCCGGGCGCGCCCGACCCCTGGGAGCAGGACAATGACGATGGACGCCACCAGCCAGCGCCTGTTGATGTGCCGGCCGACGTACTTCGCCGTCGATTACGCGATCAACCCCTGGATGGACCCGAGCGCGCCGGTCGACGCCGCGCTGGCCGTCCGGCAGTGGGAGCAACTGCGCCAGACGTACCTTGACCTGGGCCACACCGTCGAGGAGATCACTCCGGTGCCCGGCCTGCCCGACATGGTCTTCGCCGCCAACGGCGGCACCGTGATCGACGGCAAGGCCATGGCAGTGCAGTTCCGGGACCCGCAGCGCGCCGACGAGGCGCCGGCGTACCGGGCCTGGTTCGAGGCCGCCGGCTTCGAGATGTACGACCCGAAGCACGTCAACGAGGGCGAGGGCGACGTCCTGCTGGCCGGTGACCACCTGCTGGCCGGCACCGGCTTCCGCACGGCGCACGCCGCACACGCCCAGTTGCAGGAGGTCTTCGGCTACCCGGTGATCACCATGCAACTCGTCGACCCGCGCTTCTACCACCTGGACACCGCGTTGACAGTGCTGGACGAGCGGACCGTGGCGTACCTGCCGGAGGCGTTCTCCCCGGGCAGCCAGGCTGTGCTGCGCCGGCTCTTCCCCGACGCGGTGCACGCCACGATGGCCGACGCCGAGGTGCTGGGGCTGAACGCGGTCAGCGACGGGCGGCACGTGGTGCTGCCCGCGCAGGCCACCGACCTGGCCGCCAAGCTGCGCGACCGGGGCTACGAAACCATCGGGGTCGACCTGTCCGAGCTACGTAAGGCCGGCGGCGGACCGAAGTGCTGCACGCTGCGACTCCGTCAGGGAAAGGCAAGCAAGTGATAGTGGATGACAAGCTGCGTACGCCGGGAGCGGTCCGGGACGCCGAGCGCTGGACCGCGCACAACTACCACCCGCTGCCGGTGGTGATCTCGTCCGCCGAGGGCGCCTGGCTCACCGACGTGGACGGCCGCCGCTACCTGGACTGCCTCGCCGGCTACTCGGCGCTGAACTTCGGTCACCGGCACCCGCAGCTGATCGCCGCCGCGCACGCCCAACTGGACCGGCTGACGCTGACCAGCCGGGCGTTCATCCACGACCAGTTCGCCGACTTCTGCCGGGAGCTGGCCGAGCTGTGCGGCAAGGACCTCGTGCTGCCGATGAACACCGGCGCCGAGGCGGTGGAGACCGGGATCAAGGTGGCCCGCAAGTGGGGCTACCAGGTCAAGGGCGTGGCCGCCGGGCAGGCCAACATCGTGGTCGCCGAGGGCAACTTCCACGGCCGGACCACCACCATCGTGAGCTTCTCCACCGACGAGGACGCCCGCGCCGACTTCGGGCCGTACACCCCGGGGTTCACTGTCGTGCCGTACGGCGACCTGGCCGCGCTGACCGCCGCGATCGACGAGAACACGGTGGCCGTGCTGCTGGAGCCGATCCAGGGTGAGCAGGGTGTGGTGGTGCCGCCGGAGGGTTACCTGCCGGGCGTACGCCAGGTCTGCACCGAGCGCAACGTGCTGTTCATCGCCGACGAGATCCAGTCGGGTCTGGGGCGTACCGGCTCGACCTTCGCCTGTGACCACGAGGGCGTCGTGCCGGACATGTACCTGCTCGGCAAGGCGCTCGGCGGCGGCATCGTGCCGGTCTCCGCGGTGGCCGCGAACGCCGACGTGCTCGGCGTGCTCAAGCCCGGCCAGCACGGCTCCACCTTCGGCGGTAACCCGCTCGCCTGCGCGGTGGCGATCGAGGTGGTCCGGCTGCTGGCCACCGGCGAGTTCCAACGCCGCTCGGCCGAGCTGGGTGAGCGGCTGCGGGCTGGCCTGGAAGGGCTGCTCGGCAAGGGGCTCGTCGGGGTCCGCGTCCGTGGCCTGTGGGCCGGGCTGGACATCGACCCGGCGCTGATGAGCGGTCGGGAGGCGTGCGAGCGGCTTGCCGCGCGCGGAGTACTCGCCAAGGACACCCACGGCTCCACCATCCGGCTCGCCCCGCCGCTGGTGATCACCGAGGAGGAGATCGATCTGGCGGTGACCCAGCTGGCCGAGGTGCTGGCCGGCTGACCCAGAGACATGGTGAAAGGCGGGCGTCGGGGTTCCGGCGCCCGCCTTTCGCGTCAGGGGCGGGGCAGGCGCATGGCCATCGTCGGGGCCTCGGCCATCACCGAGGTGGGGGTGAACGGGGCACCGGTGGGCAACTCCTCGGCCCGACCGATCTGCACCCCCGGGTACAGCTCCACCATGTCGTTCTCGCCCAGCACCCGGGACTGCTGCGGCGCCAGCGGGATCCGGTCGGACTCGGTCATCGAACCGGCCGGGCGGATGCCAGAGCCGTTGGTGCTGACGTCGGTCACGATGACCTCGCCGACCCGCAACTCGAAGCGGACGTGACCACGGCTGATCCAGCGCCGGGCCTCGTCGTTGAGCCACTGCCCGAGCATGATCCCGCCGTCCTGCTCGGGGGCCCGACCGGCCACGATCGGCTGCTCCTCGCTGAGCACGAACCGCCGTCGGACCAGACCACCGACGCGCACCGCGAGCACCTCGGTACGCGGACGCGGGCCGCCGTCACCGAGCCGTACGCCGTGCCGGGGGCAGGTCGGCACGCCGTTGCGCAGCGCGGGCGGCGGCTGCGCGGCGGGGCTGCGGTCGGCACCCCCGGCCAGGTCGGCGAACGCGCCACCCCCACCGCCGCCGCCGAACAGCGCGCAGCCCGACTCCGGGCAGCGCCACTGGCGGGCCAGCAGCTTGGCACCGGTCGGCGACCGCTTCCCGGCCACCGGCGAGTGGCCACCACCGACGTGCGCGATGAACACCGGGCCGCCGGCACCCGGCACCGGCGCGACCACCCGACCGGGCTGCTCGACCAGCCAGGGGAACCGACCGCGCAGCCCGTCGAAGCGGACTCGGCTGAGCACCGGCAGACCGAGCAGGTCGGCGACCTCCAACATCCGGTCACCCGGGTTGTCGAGCACCTCGACGAGCCCGTCGTCGGCCCAGCGGCGGACGACCATCCGCTCGTTCGAGGTGAGGTCGGCGTCGGAGAGCAACGCCCTGTGCACCACCGCGTAGACCTGGACGCTGTCCTCTTCCAACTCGCGGGAGAGCGCGTCGATGACCATGCCGAGGCGTAGCAGGCTGGCCGGCCGACCACCGTCGATGTCCTGGTAGCGGATCACCTCGGCCAGGTCGACAACGGCTCGGGCCAGTGACGGGTCCGTGCAGACCCGACCCTCGATGGCATCCAGAACCTTGCTGATCTCGAATCTCATGCCGCACTCCGGACGATGTCGTCAATTCGCCGGGCCAGCTCGACATCCCGGTGGGTGACCCCACCGGCCGAGTGCGTGACACAGCGGAAGGTCAGGGTCCGCCATCGGATGTCGATGTCGGGATGGTGGTCGAACTCCTCTGCCACCGTCGCCACCCGGTCCACCACAGCGATGGCCGCCGGGAAACTGCCGAGCTGGACGGTACGACCGATGCCGGTCGGGTCACCCGACCAGTCGGGCAACCGGCTCAGCTCTTCTCGCACCGCGTCCGCGGTGAGCAGGTCTGCCATGACCAGACCCTACCGGTGGGGCGGCTGGCTCAGCGGACGCGCTCCCTCGAGCCCCAAGCGGTGTCGGCCAGAGACGCGACGGCGGGGCGGCATCACCAGATGCCGCCCCGCCGATCAATATCGTGTCAGCCGCGAAGCGGCAGTTCCGTTCAGCCGCGCAGCGGCCGACCCACCTCGTGCAGGTGACCGAGCGCCTGCCGGTACGACTCGACCAGCCCGGTCTCCGCGTACGGGATGCCCTGCTCGACGCAGTAGGCGCGAACGATCGGCTGGGCCCGGCGCAGGTTCGCGCGGGGCATGTTCGGGAAGAGGTGGTGCTCGATCTGGTAGTTGAGGCCACCGAGAGTGGTGTCCACCAGTCGGCTGCCGCGCACGTTGCGGGAGGTCAGCACCTGCTTACGCAGGAAGTCCAGCTCGTCCTCGGCGGTCGGCATCGGCATGCCCTTGTGGTTCGGCGCGAACGCGCAGCCCATGTAGAGGCCCCACAGCGCCTGGTGCACGGCGGCGAAGAGCAGCGCCTTGACCGGGGACATGACCGCCAACAGCAGCGCCACGTAAGCGGCGGTGTGCGCGACGAGCAACGCCGCTTCGACAGCCCGGTGCCGCATCGGGACGGCGTACTTGCCGTCCTCCCGGCCGACGATCGCCCGGATGCTCGCCACGTGCAGGTTCAGGCCCTCGAGCAGCAGCATCGGGAAGAAGAAGTACGCCTGCCGCTGAGCCATCCAACGGCCGAACCCCCGGGTCTCCAACGCCTGCTCGGGCGTCCACACCAGGGCCCCCGCGCCGACGTCCGGGTCCTCGTCCTCGTGGTTCGGGTTGGCGTGGTGCCGGTTGTGCTTGTCGACCCACCAGCCGTAGCTGATCCCGACCGCCACGTTGCCGGCGAGCAGCCCCACCAACTCGCTGGGGCCACGCCGACGGAACATCTGGCGGTGCCCAGCGTCGTGACCGAGGAACGCGACCTGGGTGGTGGCCACGGCCATCAGTGCCGCGAGCGGGAGCTGCCACCAGGAGTCGCCGAGCAGGAACACGGCCACCCAGCCGGCCACGAAGGCACCGAGGGTGAGCACGATGCGGGTGACATACCAGCCGGGGCGCCGCTCCAGCAGGCCCGCCTGGCTGATCCGTCGGGACAACTGTGCGTAGTCACTGCCTCGCCGTCGTACCGGCGGTTCCGCCACCGCTCCGAGCGCCATCGCTGCTCCCGTTCCGCTTGCGCCCGTACCGGGGTGGTTCGGGCTTAATGTCAAGTCTCCCAATCGCGGTAGCGCTGAGTAACCCCGACAACCCCCGAATGGGGGGTAGGGCAGGCCCTACCCCTACTGGTTCGACTCAGCTCAGTCGGCCCACCGCGGCGCGCAGTCGAGCCAGGTCACGTCGACGCCGCTCGTAGGTGGCGGCGAGCCCGACCAACGCCAGCCCGCCGATCCCCAGGTAGATCCACCGGGGCAGCAGATCCCACCCCCGGGCCAGCTCGTGCAGCGCCAACAGCGTCAGCACCCCGCCGCCGAGCAGCACCGGCGCCTGCCACCGGCGGGTCGCGCCGGCCAGCACCGCGCCGGTCGCCGCCACACCGAGGAGCAGTCGCCGCCACGGCTGCGGGTCCGACCCGGCCAGCACCGACACGAGGCTGGGCAGCAACGCCGCGACCAGCCCCGGGCCGAGGGCCGGCCAACTGGTCAGCCCCGGCCGGGTGCGCAGCGCCAACAGACCCGCTCCGACGGCGAGCGCCGCGGCCGGCAGGGTGTACGCCTCCAGCACTGTCACCCCACCGGCGGCCAGCAGCACCCAGGCTCCGAGCAACTCGCTGCCGGCGGCGATCCCGGCGAACGCCCACCGCCGACCGGCGGGTTCACCCCGGCGCAGCAGCCGCAGCGCGACGGCGACACCCCAGAGGAGGCAGACGGTGGCGAGGTGCCGCGCCGCCTCGACGGCGAGCACCGCCGCCACCAGCGCGACTGCCTGCGCGGTGGCGTCCAGCACCAGTCCCAGCCGGACCCGCGCCGGGATGACCGCCGCGGCGGCCAGCACCAACGCGGCCACCGCCAGCAGTGGGTACGCGGCAGCCCGCAAGGGCAGCCCACCGGCGAGCGGGGCGGTCACCGCCAACGCGGACGCCGCGCCCACTGCGGCGAGACAACCGGCGACCCGTACCTCGAACCGGCGCGCCCCGGCGGCGACCGCGACCGCCGCCACCAGCAGCGCCCCCTCGGCGGCAAGCGTCCCGGCCCGGGTGGCCAGCAGACCGAGCACACCGGAGGCCACCAGCACCACGCCCACCGGCACTGCGACCGGTGTGAGCGCCGGGCGGGCCGCCGCCAGCGCGGTGAACAGCAGCGCCGCCAGGCCGGCGAGCAGGACGGCGGCCGGCAGCACAGGCCACGGCGCGCCGATCGCGATGAGCAGCACCGGCAGCGCCGCCGCGACGAACGGCAGCGCGGGCGGCACCGGCAGGCCGACCCGCCGACCGGCCAGCGCGCCGGCCACCGCCAGCACTACCAATGCGAACCCGACCGGGAGCACCGTCGGGTCGGCGACGACGGTGGGCACCCCCGACCACACCCGGGTCCCGCCGCCGTAGGGCGACCCGAGCGCGGTCAGCACCGTCGGCAGGGCCGCCAGGACGGCGACCACTGCCAGCGTTCCGCCGGCCGCCAGCACCAGCGCCGACCAGGCCGACTCGCGCCCGTCGGCCGCCGACCGGTCCCCCAGGACCGCCTGGCCGGAGGCGCTCGCCGACGGCAGCCAGCAGGCGACGAACGTGACACCCAGCGCGGCCAGCGCCGCGTACAGCACGAGCGGCTCGTCACCCGCCCCGACCAGCGGCGCGAGGCCGGGCACGGTCACCGCTGCGGCGGCGCCGGTCACCGCGTACCCGATCAGCTCCAACCGGTGGCGGCGGGCCGCGAGCGCCGCGACCAGCGACAGCCCGGCGGCGGCCAGCGCGAGCCGGGCCTGCCACCAGGGCGGCCCGCCCGCGGCGAACGTCGCCACCGCAGCGATCCCGGGCAGCGTGAGCTGCCCGACCAGCAGACCCGCACCGGCCACCTCCCGGTACGCGCCGACCCCCCGTCGGACGGCCAGTGCCAGCCCGACCACGGCGAGCACGCCGAGCGCCACCAGGGCACCGGTCGGAGCTGCCAGTGCGACCAGCAGCCCGTGCCCGAGCAGGACGGCACCGCCGAGCGCACGGGTGCGCAGGGCGACCGGTGGCGTGCTCGGGCGGGCCAGCACGGCGAGCAGCAGCGCGACCCCGCCGACCAGGTCGACGGCGACCACCTGAGGCCAGGAGGCCGTCCAGCCGGCGGGTACGGCGAACAGCACCGCCACCGCGCCGGCGGTGGCGAGCACCGCCCGCGTGTTCCGAGGGAGCAACAGCACAGTGGCCCCGATCGCCAGCGCCACAGCGGGCGCCAGCTGCCAACCCCAGCTCAGGTCCGGCCCAGTCCCAGCCCCGCCCCAGGGCGGCAGCGACCGGCCGACGGCGGCGACCGCCAGCCCGATGGTGATCAACACGGTGACCTGCGCCGTGCCCGCCGCGACGACCAGCGCCCCGGCCCGCGGACCGGTCCGCCAACCGCCACCACCGTCCGTTGCCGCTCCGGCCGCCGCCGGCAGGAGCCGCACGGCGGCGGCCATCCCGAGCGCCACCGTCGCCGCCGCGAGCAGCAGCATTGACGGCCGCAGCTCCGCCACCGGACGCAGCAGGGCCGCTGCGAGCACCGGCACCAGCAGCCCGGCCGCCACCGCCCGCAGCGCCCGCCCCCCGACGAGCCAGGCCGCACCGAACCCGGTCAGCGCGACCAGCAACAGCGGCACCCCGGCCAGCAGTGGCGAGCCCGCCGCCCGCCCGCCGACCAGCGGCACCATCGCGCACGCCGAGGCGCCCACCAGCGCGGCGACGTGACCGGCGCCGGCCAACACCCGGCCGACGAGCTGCGCCGCCCCTCCCCGGCCACGCAGCGCGGCCAGCACAGCCAGGTTCAGCGACGCCACCCCGAGCAGGACCAACGCCCACCCCGCCGCACCCAGCCCGGCATCGGCGGCGAGCAGCGGCAACGCCGGCTGGGCGGCCACCAGGGCGGCGAACCAGGGCCCCGTCAACCCGCTCCACCGGCCGTACGCCACGGCGACCGCCGCGCTGGCCCCCCCGACCAGCGCGGCGTACCGGCTGCCCGGCCAGCCGGTCACGCCGGCCAGGTCCACCGACCAGGCCGCGTAACCGTCAAGCACCACCAGCAGCAATCCCACCGCGGCGAACGTCTCCGCCGTACCGCGCAGCCCTCGACGGACCGCCAACAGCGGTACGCCCAGCGCGAGCGCCGTGAACGCCACCAGGATCAACGCCCGTCCGGCGACCCCCACCGCCGCCCAGGCGACAGCTGTGAACACCACCGCCGCGGTCCCCAGCAGGAGTCCACCGAGGACGAAGAGCAGACCCTGGACCGTCCGGGTCGAGGTTTCCGCCGCACCCGGGCCCGAACCCGTCGCGACGCCGGGGCCCGGGCCGATGAACGGCGCCGGGCCGACGACAGGCGCCGGGCGCGCCACGACCGAGGCCGCCAACCCGGCGCGGACGACAGCAGCCAGTTCGGCCCGCCGCCCGGACACTGTCGACAGCCGTCCGGCCAGCTCGGTGTACGTGCGGCGAGCCCGCTCCACCTGGGGCTCAAGCTCGGCGACCTCCCGGCTCAGCCGAACCACCTCAGCGGCGATCGGGTCGGGCGCGCGTCGGCAGCCGGAGCAACCGGCGCTCAGATCGGCCGGTGCACCGCAGGCGGGGCAGGGGTAACGGGTGTCGTCCACCCGGTCATCATCGACAACCGACCGGGGTACGACCCAGAGTGCGCGTACTCAGGATCGGGTGTGTTCGTACACCCAGGTGGCGTAGTCGGGATTGCCGCTCTCCACCCTGGACACCAGGATCTCCGGCACCTCGTACGGGTGGCTGACCCGGATCTGGTCCAGCAACGCGGTGAGCCGATCCGGTGCGGTCTTGAACTGCACGGACCACTCGGTGCTCGTCTCCATCCCGGACCGCCACCAGTAGGTGCTGTCCACCTGACCACCCACCTGGGCGCAGGCGGCGAGCCTGCCGGCGACGGCCGCAGCCGCCAGCACGTCGGCGACCGAACGCGCGTCCACCACCGTTGTCACCACGCAGATCTCGTCCACGCCCGCACCCTACGCGGACATTTACCGATTAGCGGCGATCCAAGCATCAATCTGCGCCCACCAATCGAAGAGCCAGTCGATGCGTTCCTGCCGTCCGGTCGGTACGTCCTCCGGCGGCACGGACCAGAACCGCATCACGATCCGCTTGTCCATCGGCAGTTCCCGCCACACGTCGGCGACGGTGAGCATCCGGTCCAGACCGGTGTGGGCGACGAAGATGACCCCGGCGTCCGGTGCGGCGTCCAGCGCGGCGAGCATTCCACCGGGCTGCGGAGCGAGCACGTGGCGCATCCGCTCGGCGCGCAGGGCCATCCGTTCCAGGCCGAGGGAGCGCAGCCGGGCGATGGCGCGCAGCCGTCGCCTGGGGGTGAAGTTGCCGCCCTCGGGAAAGATCACGAACGCGTCGTTGTCGTCCAGGCCGGTGGCGAGGTGCCCGACCTGGCGTACCGTCTCCTCGCCGCGCTCCGGGGTCGGCGCGATGAACCGGTTGGGCAGCCGGTTGAGCAGCACGTCGATCGCCGGATCCCACTGGAGGCTGTCCTTGAGGACGATCCGAGGCTCGCGGTGGAACCAGTTGACCAGCCCATGGATCAGGATGAACGAGTCGCCCGGCCCGGCGTGCCGACAGAGCACCAGCTCGGGCCGGCCGGGCAGCGCGGTGTCCGGGTCGGTGCCCACCACGTCGATGCTCAGGCGCAGTGTCCATCGTGCCTGCCAGAACAGCACCCGCAGGAACCAGCCGGCCAGCACGTAGTGCGCGCGCTGGAAGGCCGGCGACCGGGTGCGCCAGCCGAAGCCGGAGACGATCCAGAGCAGGAAGAGCGCGAGCAGCGCGGCGGCGTCCCAGACCAGGTAGAAGCAGCCGATCCAGAGCAGTCGAAGCGGGCGCAACCGGCCCGGGACCAGCGGGGACGCGGCCGCGGCGAGCAGCGCCCAGATCGGCAACGTGGTGACCACGAGGAAGGCGAGCAGCACGACGGCGGGGGCGATCAGCAACCGACGCAGCCATCGAGGAGGCAGCGGCATCAACGCTCCAGGTGGGTGGCGAGATAGCGCCGGGAGGCGGTGTACGCGCGGCTGATCCGCCGGCCCACCGCAGCCATGTCCCGGTACGCCCACGGCGTGTCGTCGCGTGGGTTGAGCCCGCCGGTCGGCAGGACATGCACCTCCACCCCCTCGGGCAGAGCCGCCATCTCCCGGAAGAACCGGTGCCGGCGGGAGATCTCGAACGCGACCTGCGCGATCTCCCACGGCCGACGGGGTGGGGTCAGCTCCCGTTCGATCCGGCCCACCTGCAGGACGTAGATCCGGCGGGCGCCGACGGCCACCGCCTCGCCGATCGGAATGGAGTTGACGATGCCGCCGTCCACGTAGTGCGCGCCGTCGATCTCCATCGGCGGAAGCAGGCCCGGCACCGAGGCCGACGCCATCACCGCCGGCACCACCGGACCGCTGTCGAACCAGTGCTCGGCGGCCCGCTCGATGTGGGCGGCGCAGCACCGGAACGGCACCCGCAGGTCGGCGAAGGTGGTGTCCACCCCCAGCTCGGTCTCGAGCAGGCGGCGCAGGGGCCGGGGTGAGTGCAGGTGGGTACGGGCGGCGAAGCGGCGCAGCTGCCGGGCGACCGAGTCGCCGTACACCTCGCTCGCCTCCGGCGAGGCCCAGAGCCGGACCAGCCGGTCGGTCACCGCCTCGGACGGGTCGGCGGCGACCAGCGCGCCGTTGACCGCGCCGATCGAGGTGCCGAGGACCATGTCGGGTTGGATACCGGCCCGGAACAGGGCACGCAACATGCCGACCTCGACCGCGCCGAGCACTCCACCGCCGCCGAGCACGAACGCCACCGGTCCCCCCGCCATGTCTCTCATCCTGGCACGGGCCCGCAGCCGCCCGGTGGGCCGCTGTCGACCGGCGGTCGGCGCACGGCAGGCACCGTCCGTCGACGGCCGGTGGCGACGGCGTTGACAGGCAGGACGCATTCGCGCAACCTGATACCGCTCCCACCCCTGAGGCAGGTGCGATCCGTGAAGGCAGCGCTGCATCCGGGCCGATTGCTGGCTCGCAGATACCGACTTCTGGACCAGATCGGCGCCGGTGGCATGTCGGTCATCTGGCGTGCCCGGGACGAGGTACTGGACCGGGTGGTCGCGCTGAAGGTGCTCGCCCCGTCACTTGCCGCCGACGCGCGGTTCCGGGGCATGGTGCGCGAGGAGGCACGGGCCGCCGCCCAACTGGTGCACCCGCACCTGACCTCCGTGCACGACTACGGCGAGACGGTCGACCCGGACGGCTCGATCACCTCGTTCGTGGTGATGGAGCTGCTCACCGGCGAGGAGTTGAAGCTGCGGCTCACCGAGGGGCCGTTGCCGTGGACCGAGGCGGTCCAGGTGGGCGCGCAGGTGGCGGAGGCGCTGGCCGCCGCGCACCGGCTCGGCATCGTGCACCGGGACATCACCCCGGCCAACGTGATGATGACCGGGACGGGCGTCAAGGTGCTCGACTTCGGCATCGCCACCCGGATCGGCGCGCCCGACGAGGACGAGGACGGCGAGACCTTCGGCACCCCGGCGTACGTCGCCCCGGAACGTCTTGACGGTGCGCCTGCCCAACCGTCCACCGACGTCTACTCGCTCGGAGTGCTGCTGCACGAGGCGCTCACCGGTCGGGTCCCGTATCCGGCGGACACCTGGGAGCAGCTCAGCGCCGCGCTGGCCAGTGGTCCGCCGCCGACGCTGGCCGACCTACCGGACCTGCCCGCACCGGTGGCCCAGATCTGCCTGCGCAGCCTCGCTCGGAACCCGGCCGATCGGCCGACCGCCCGGCAGGTCGCCACCGCGCTCCGCGACCACGCGCTGCCCGCCGATCCCCCGACGGCGACCATCCGGGTGCCCACCCAGCCCCTGCCACAGCAGTCGCCCGCCGTCGCGACGGCCAGCGTCCCGGCGGCGGCACGACTGGACGGAGACACGTCGGACGGCGGAACGTCCTCCAGCGCGGGCGAGCCGGCGACCGGGTCGGGCTGGTCGCGGCGGCGGCTGGTGTTGCTGCTGGTGCTGGCCGTCGGGGTGACGCTGGCCGGGGTGGCCCTGCTGCCCGAACAGCAGCCGACCCGCCGGGCGCAGCCCTCCGCCGCGCCGGTGACGACAGCGTCGACCGACCCGCCGGCCCCCGAGTCGTCCGCGCCGATCACATCGACCCCGCCGACCGCGGCACCCCCGACGAAGCCGACCACCGGGGCACCCACCTCGAACCCGGGCACCCTGACCGCTGTCGCGAACCGCGTCGACAGGTTGATCGGCACCGGCCTGAGCGCCGGCGAGATCCGCGACGACGTGGCCCTCGACCTGCGCAACGAGCTGCGCAACCTGACAGTGGCGGTCAGCTCCGGCCGCGAAGAGCTGGCACCGCCGGTGGCCCGGCTGCGCGCGAAGGTCGCCGTCCGTCTCGGTGAGGGCGGCATCAGCCCGGCGTACGCCTCTCGGCTCGACGCCGCCATCGCCGAGCTGGGCGCGACCGGGGCCTGACCCGGCGACACCGGCGGGTCAGCGCATCGGCACCCGGGCCGGTTCACGGACGCCGTGCCGGCCGAGGGCGAAGCGCCGATAGACGTCCGCGTAGCCGCTCGCCATCCGCTCGACCGAGAAGTTCTGAGCGACGTGCGTCACGCAGTCCTCCGGGTCGAGTCGCTCCGCCGCGAGCAACGCCGCAGGTAGCTCCTCCGACCGCTCGACGACGAGCCCGGTCAGCCCCGGCCGCACCAGTTCCGGCACCGCACCCCGGTTGAGCGCCACCACCGGCGTGCCGGTGGCCATCGCCTCCAACATCACCATGCCGAACGGCTCGTCCCACTGGATCGGCATGATCAGGCAGCGAGCGTCGACAAGCATCCGCAGCGTCGTCGCGCGGTCCGCGTTGAGCACCACTGTCACGTCCTCGTCGACCATCGGCGCGACGACCTGCTCGTAGTAGCGGCGCTCGGCCGGCTCGTTGCACTTGCCGGCCAACAGCAGGGGCAGTCCGGCCGCCCGGCACGCCCGGATGGCGGTGTCCGGGCCCTTGTCCGGGCTGAACCGGGCCAGCCACAGCACCGGCCCCGCGCCGGGCGTGTGCTTGCGCGGGAAGCCGCGGATGTCGAGCGCGTTGTGCACAGTGCCGGCCCAGGGCAGGTTCGGGTTCAGCCGGCGCTGGGCGTGCGAGATGGCCACCAGTGCGACGCCCGCGTCGATGTCGCTCAGCACGTCGCCGTACTCCCCGACGGGGTTGCCGTGCACCGTCGCGACAGTCGGCACGGCCCGACGGCCGGCGACCAGCGGACCGATGGTGGTGTGATCGTGGATCACGTCGAAGTCGGCGGGGCTGATCAGCCGATTCACCCGGGCCAGGTGGGCCAGCTCGGGCAGTGACTCGCCGAGCCGCTCGTACTGCACCTCGGCCACTGTGGAGACGAAGCCGTCGGCCGCCGTGCCGTGGTCACCTCCGGCGCCGAACAGCGTCACCGAGTGTCCCTGCCCGCAGAGCGCGTCCACCAGGGCGGCGACGACCTGTTCGAGGCCGCCGTAGCCGGGGGGCGGTACGGACAACCACGGCGGAACCACCATCGCGATGCGCAGCGACCGCTCCTCGGGGCGGCCCGCAGGCGGGTGGTTCACGGCCACGAGTCCTCCCCGTTGCTCCCCGGTGCGGCGGCACCGCCGGTCGGCGGCGGTTTCCCGGTGGCGTGCCCGGTAAACCGGACATGGCGGACGATCACCCGCCCACCAGGAGTTGGTCGTGGACCACCCGCACCCCGGGCGCGGACCACGCCACCCGCTCGACCTGATCGCGTTCCCACCAGGAACGGACCACGCCGGCGAGGACCAGCGTGTCGCCGTCCACCTCGACCGTCACCCGCTCGCCGCCGAGCGTGCGCAGCAGCGCCCGCTGGACGTCGCGCCGGAGCCGCTCGGCAGCCGGTGGCGCCGCGGGTCGTACCTCGATCAGGTTGGTGATCCCGCGTACGCCGTCGAGCCGGCGCACCTCGCCCTCGGCGGCCCGCCGCTGCCATCCGAACTCGACCTCACCGCGCAGCATCAGCCAGCCGTTCGCCACTGTCACGTCCAGCCGTTCGGCGGGCACGAAGCTGTCCCACTCCAGGGCGCGGGTGGCGGCGTTGGCGACCTCGGCGTCGGTACGCCCCGGAGTGCCGGGCAGCCGCACCTCCATCTCGTCGGCCACCGCCCGAACGCCGCGAACCCGCTGCGCGCACCGCGTCGCGGCCCAGCCGTGGGCGGCACCGTCCACGAATCCGGTCAGGGTGACAACGCCCTGGTCGACTGTCACCCCGATTTCGTTCGGTTGCAGCCGGGCGTCCCAGGCCAGCTCGGCCAGAACGTCGCGTTGGATCCGCTGGTCGTCGCGGACACCCACCACCTCGGTCATGGCACCCCACCCCCGGTTCCGGTCGTCGCCCTCCGAACCTGCCGGGCAAACGGGTGACGGCGGTTCACCCGATCCGGGTGAACCGCCGTCCGGGCGCGCCGTCGAGGCTGTCCCGGACGGCCGCCGCGTGCTGGTCGACGAGGGCCAGCAG
>NZ_JBEZGJ010000158.1:0-17226 GCF_040649965.1 Micromonospora sp. NPDC048843 | reverse complement strand
TGGCCCGGAGACCGCGACCAGGATGGTGAGCTGCATCAGGTCGTACATCGGGAAGAGCAGCCCCAGCGTGCGCGCCGGGTCGGCCAGCTCGGCCGACCGACTGGTGGCCCGGCTGCTCGCCGAGGCCGACGTCCGCCCGGCGGCGTCGGCGCCGCCCGGGGTGGAGGTGGTCCGCCGCCGCGACGGCGACCGGACCTGGCTGTTCGCGATCAACCACACCGACACCGAGGTACGCCTGCCGGCGTACGGCGTCGAGCTGTTGACCGGAGGACACTGCGCCGGTGAGCTGGCACTGCCGGCCGGTGAGGTGGCGGTGGTCCGTGAGGATCGGACCTGATTCTGACGACGGTCACGGCGCGAAGGAGGTTCCCCACATGCTCGCCCAGCAGCGGCAGACCGCCATCCTCGATCTGATCCGCCAACGCGGCGGGGTGCGGGTGAGTCACCTGGTCAGCCGATTCGGCGTGTCCGACATGACGATCCGGCGCGACCTGGAGGTGTTGGCCGAACGCGGCCTGGTCGACAAGGTGCACGGCGGTGCGACCCTCGCCGGGCCCGGTTCGGCCGAGGAACCCGGCTTCGCCGCGAAGTCGATCCGCCAGCAGGCGGAGAAGCGGGCCATTGCCGAGCGGGCGGCGACGATGGTCGAGCCGGGGATGGCCATCGCGCTCTCCGCCGGTACCACCACCGCCGCGCTGGCCACGCTGCTCTCCGACGTACGCGGGCTGACAGTGGTGACCAACTCGATCCCGGTGGCCGACGCGCTCTACCAGAACCCGCGCGCCGACCAGACCGTCGTGTTGACCGGTGGCATCCGTACCCCGTCGGACGCGCTGACCGGGCCGGTGGCCGAGGCGGCGATCAGCGCGCTCAACGTCGACCTGCTGTTCCTCGGTGTGCACGGCCTCAGCCCACGGACCGGGTTCACCACGCCCAACCTGCTGGAGGCTGGCGTCAACCGCTGCCTCATCGGCGCGGCCCGCAGACTCGTGGTGCTCGCCGACCACACCAAGTGGGAGACGATAGGCATCGCCACCATCGCCCCGCTGGAGGCCGCCGACGTGCTGATCACCGACCGTGGGCTGCCGCCGGAGGCACGCACCACGATCGGCGAACAGGTCGGCGAGCTGGTGATCGTAGAACCCGACTGAGGGCACGCCCGCGCCTGTGCGCTCGCGTCGATCATGGAGTTGTGGTGCCGGAAAGGGGACGCCGTTTCGACTTTGTCCAGCACCACAACTCCATGATCGATTTGGAGGCGTCGACAGGCCTGCAGATATCGCCGTGGTCGGCCTGCCTGTGCAGCGGCGGTGGCCGCGCAGGATTCGGTCGCGGAAGACCCAATGTCGTACGTGCTGCGCGTCCTCGTCCGACGGCCTGCACGCCCACCCGTCCGGCAGATCAGGACTCGAACAAGGGAGCACGGTCATGATCGCGGTCAAGGTGCGATTCGGGGCCACCGTCGTCGTGGGCCTGGTCCTCGTCGGGATGCTGAGTTGGGTGGCCGGCCTGTGGCCCGCCGATCAGACCCGGGCGACAGTCGATCACTGCTATGTGACCCACGATCGGCTGGAGGCCATGCACAGCCGGTGCGTCGGCAACTGGACCCGCGGCGGCCGCGGGCGGCAGGGGCCGATCCACGGCGTCGACGTCCAGGAGTCCTGGAAGGTCATCGACGACGAGCCGAACAGTGCGTACGAGTGGGAGGTGGCCGTCCCGGCCTCGGCTCGACAGCTACGCGTACTCGCCGACACCCGCCAGGCATGGACGTTGTCGCCGCGCGCCCTGCCGTGGGGTCTGGTCCCCGCCGGCCTCGTGGTGCTGCTGGCCGCGCTCGTCTGGTTGATCAGCGCGACGGTCAAAGCACGGAGGCCGGCGCCGAGCGCGCCGGCCGAGTCGAGCGCCACGCCCGCCTGACAGCAGCCGTCCACCCGCCTTCGGGCCCCACCTGTACCGGCGCTAGTGGTCGTTCAGCATGAACAGGAGCGTGTGATGCTCCAGGTCCAGGAACACCACCCGCCAACGTGTCGACGGCGGTGTCTCGTTGTAGGTCTGACTGTGCAGCCAGCGGGGCTTGGCCGGGAGGAACGGCACGAGGTCCGGCCGCACGTCCGTCGGCATGTGCGAGTGGAGCAGCTCGGCCGGGTCGATGGATGCGAACGGAACGAACGCGAACTGCTCGGCCAACCTGTGTGCGTCCTCCGGACGCAGGACGACGACGCCCTGGTACTCCCAGTCCGTCGGGCCCGGCGCCCGTGAGCACGGGTTGCCCAACGCGCGCGCCTGCCAGTGAATCTCCGGATACTCACCGACATGTGGAAGATCCTCCGGCGGATCCCAGCGGCTGACCCGTACCTTCGCCTCGTCGGCCTGTCGTTGCTCCTGGCATCCACGCGTCTCGTCCAAAACAGCCGTGTCGCATCCGAGCATCACCAGCAGCATCCCCGCCACCGCAGCGAGCACGGCTGGACGTGCCCGTCTCCCCGTCTTCATCGCCCAGACTGTAGATCGATCTGTGAACCGTCGTCGGGCAGGCAGGCGCCGACGTGGTCGGCCTCCCGGATGCATCGGTGGCGATCGGGCATGCTCCGGTCGCAGAAAACCCAATGTCGTACGTGCTGCGCGTCCTCGGCCGACACCGTGGTGCCGCCGAGGTCGACCTGCGGCGTGGAGGCCAGGGAACGGGCGAGTGTCCGCGCCAGGTCCAGTGCCTCGGCCAGGTTGGTGACCGCCACCGGCAGGTGGATCACATAGCGAGGCATCTCCGTGTACGCCTCGACGGCGAAGCGCGGCAACGGCGTGAAAAGCCCGCTGTACTGGTGCTCCCATCCCGGGCTCACGGCTGACGCCGCTCGGACCAGGCGCTCTGCCAATCGCGCAGCGCGCGCTTGACGCGAGCGTTCTCCTCGCTGAGCCGAGCCACATCGTGGTGCAGCGTCGCCAGGTCGAGCGCGACGCGGTGCAGGAACCCGGCGTACCTCCCCGGGGTCCAGGCCTCGTCGGCCGAAACCGACGACGGTGAACTGCCGGTCGCGGACCTGGCTCGGGTGCAGCCGAGCCAGCCGAGCGCCGCCGCCGTCGTAGAGACTGCCTCGGGTCATTCATCACCTCACGGATCGTCGACCGATGGGCGGGTCAGGGTCGCAAGGCGCCCTTTGCCGTGGTAGTTATTCGTCAAGTCGGTTCGGAGCCGGGATTCGCACATCCCGACGCTCTAGTTGAGACCCGACGAGAGCCGGTATGCGCCTGCCACTCGCGACTCCGTCTCTCGTCACCTTCTCGGCTGTTGGCACAGCCGCGGTTGCCGTGTTTGCACCGGGCGTCCCCGGGGGCCGGCGATCACCCTCACCCGCAGGCCACGTTTCCAGTGGCCTCGGTGTTGGTGCAACGACACCAACGGAATCCTTAATCGGTGCCTGGAGAGGTGAGCATGGCCGCGAGCAGAGAGCCATTCGTTCGAACCCTGCGTGCTCAGTGGCTGGGCCAGCAGATGCGTGAGCTGCGGGAGCGGCGTGGCCTGACCCTCAAGTACGTCGCTCAGTATCTGGAGCGGGACTTCTCGTCGCTGGCACGTTATGAACGAGCCGAGTGGCCATTCCGCAGGGAACTCGTCATCGCGCTGCTTGATTTTACGGCGTCTACGACGAACAGGAGAGGGAGCGCCTGATCCAGCTCGCTCAGGATGCGTGGCGGATCGACCGCTGGGACAGCAGCCTCGACAGGACTATCTACGACACCTCGTTCATCGACTTTCCCTGGTTGGAGTCGAGAGCCGAACAAGTCTGCACCTATGCCGCGCTCCTAATACCCGGCCTGCTCCAGACGCGTGATTATGCCGAAGCAGTCATCAGGAACGCAGAGCCCAGCTCGGCCAGCGAGGTGGAGATCCGCAAGTGGGTACAGCTCCGGATGGACCGGCAACGTCTCCTGTACGGTCCGTCGCCGAGGAGACTCGCCGTCATCATTGAGGAAGCCGCGCTACGGCGCCCGGTGATGAGCAGAAGTGTGATGGCCGCTCAACTCGCCCACCTCGCAGGACCGGCTAGAAGACCCAGTATCGAGATCCGCGTCGTCCCGCTCACGCTAGGGCTGCACGCGGGCTTGGACGGCACGTTCTGGCTCTTCAAGATGCCTGCCCCGTACTCGGATGTGGCCCATGCGGAGACCCTCGGAGGGCGGCTATTTCTCGAGTCTGATAGAGCCCTGCGTTACGTCCGCGCGTACGATCGCCTTCGGGAGGCCGCACTCAGCGCGAACGAGTCGGCGAAGCTGATCGCAGCACTCGCGGAGGAGCTGTCATGAGCGAGTCCATGCCCATCGCCTGGCATATCAGCACCAAGAGCCCCGACAACGGCGGCAACTGTGTCGAGGCGGGACCGGTAATGGATGATTCCGGCCGAGTGGCGGTTCGGGACAGCAAGGATCGCGCAGCAGCGACCCTCGTCTACCCGGCAGACGGCTGGATGGCCTTCGTCAACGGGGTGAAGGACGGCGATTTCGCGCCCTGATGCGTGATCGACTCGGGTTGCTGTAAGTCGGGGTGTCACCGCGACCAGGACGCCCCGACTTCCGTGAACGCGAGTCGATCACCTCCGCTAACGCCACCTCTCGGTATGCGGCAGTGCGGAAGTTCGGTCTGGGCTGCGCTCGGCGGCCCGCGTCGCCGTCGACGCTCTTTGACCGATCGCGGGCTGGTGGGCTGTGCAGCGAAAGGTCGAACGCCTGATTCGTTTGCGACATCAGCTCCAAAGGCTCGTCGACGGACATCCGCCCCTCCGCTGACGCGGAACGGAAGGCGGGCATCGGGCGGCCGAGCAGGTGATCGCGGATGTGAGGGCGCAGGTCAACTCGGGTTCACGGAAGTCGGGGCGTCCTGGTCGCCGGGATGCCCCGGTTTTCAGGAACCCGAGTCGATCAAGCGGCGCCGAGTCAAGCGCCGACGCGCGCGGCTTCGGCGCGGCCGCTTCACAGCCACCTCACAGGGGTGCTGGATAGGGTGCCCTTCGAGTCAACGTCCGACTCCAGCCTGGAGCGGTCGGCGTCGCACAGGAGTTCCGATGGTCTTCAAGAAGATGTTGAGCGCGTTCGGTGTGGGCGGTCCCAGCGTGGACACCGTGCTGACCAACCCCAACACCCGGCCCGGCCTGACCCTCGACGGGCAGGTCAACCTCGTCGGCGGTGACGCTGAGGCAGCCATCGAGCAGGTGGTGATCGGCCTGGTCACCCGGGTCGAGGTCGAGGGACACGACACCGAGTACGCGGGCACTATGGAGTTCCACCGCATGGCCGTCAGCGGGTCGCTCGTACTCGCCCCGAAGCAGCAGCTCTCGATCCCGTTCCAGCTGCCGGTGCCGTGGGAGACCCCGATCACCGACGTGTACGGCCAGCGCCTGCACGGTATGACGATGGGTCTGCGCACCGAGTTGGCGATCGCCCGCGCGGTCGACAAGAGCGACCTGGACCAGGTGGCGGTGCACCCGCTACCGGTGCACGAGCGGATCCTGGAGGCGTTCCAGCGGCTCGGCTTCCGGTTCAAGCACGCCGACCTGGAGCGTGGCCACATCCGGGGCGTGCAGCAGACGCTGCCGTTCTACCAGGAGATCGAGTTCTTCGCCTCCCCGCAGTACGCGAGCACCATCCGGGAGGTCGAGCTGACCTTCGTGACCAGCCAGCGCGGTGTGGAGGTCATCCTGGAGTGCGACAAGCGCGGCGGTTTCCTCAGCGCCGGGCACGACGCGTTCGGTCGCTACCAGGTGTCGCACACCGACGTTGACCGGGTGGACTGGGCGCAGGTCGTCGACGGCTGGCTGCGCGAAACCACGTCCCGCTACGGCAGCCTGCGCTCCCAGTACGGCCCGAGCCACGGCCACAGCCGCGGGCACGGCATGGGCGGCATGGTGGCCGGCGCCGCGCTGGGTGTCGCCGGTGGCATGATCGCCGGCGAGATGATCGAAGAATCGTTCGAGGGCGACTTCGGCGACTTCGGTGGCGACGAGTAACCGGTCCACAAACGACGACAGTGGCCTCCGGGAGTTGTCCCGGAGGCCACTGTCTCACGCGTGACGCGTCAGTGCTTGTTGCGTTCCCGGCCGGATCGGCGCGCGGAGCCAGCCTTCGACAGTCCACGGCTGACCAGGTAACCACCAGTCAGGATGGTCAGGAACAGCCACGCCTGGTTCGGGTTGTTGATGTTCAGCCCGTTGGCTGTGGTGCCCTTCCAGAACGCGGCGATCACCACGAGCGCGACCGCGGCGGCGTAGACCCAGAATTCCGTCGTCAGGAACGCCTGCTTGGTCTCCGTACCCGGCGACGGCATCGGGTCTCGGTGCCCGTCGCGCATTGACGGCATCTGCTGGGTCGGCATGTCCCGCATCGACGCGGGGTTCTGCGGGTCGTTCATGGGCCGGTTCATCGGCCGGGTGGAAGCAGCCTGCGTGCTCATCTGGTCCTCCTCAGGATGCGATGAGTCGTACCTGCATTCCCTCGCCCCGCTACCGCGTGTCGGCCACGGCACGGTTCGCTTTCGTGGCGGGGACAACCCCCGACTACCCGAGGCCACTGACCAGGTAACACCGATCGCCGGCCGGAAAAATCCGGCCGGCGATCGGGTGGTCGACGGCTCAGCGCAGGCCGTTGCGGATCGCCACGCTCACCAGAAGGTCCGGGTCGTCGGTGATGATGCCGTCGACGCCCAGGTCGATGACCCGCTGCATGACAGTCGCGTCATCCACCGTGTACGGGATCACCTTCAGGTCGTAGCGCGTCTGCAGGGTCCGAACGTCCGGTCCGTGGAAGTATGCCGGGTTCTCCCGCAGGTACCAGTCGGTCGAGGCGACGGTGCCCTGCTTCGGGTCGTGCACCTGCCAGTTGGCGGAGACCGTGCCGGCGCCCGCGGCCCGGGTCAGCTTGCCCAGGTCCTGGTACTTCCACCAGTCCAGTCCACCGGTCCACGGGCTCTTCACCGACGGGTTGCCGTAGACCGCCTCCAGCGAGCACTCGTCGGCGAGGGTCGCGCACTCGGCCGGACCGTACTGCCAGACCAGGCCGACAGTGCCGATCCGCCGGTCGAGCTGCCGGGCGTACGTGATGGTGCGCCAGTCGAACGACTGGATGGTGGCCCGGCTGGTGAAGCCGGCCCGCTGGATCGCGTCGACGAGCTTGCGGGTGAAGCTGCGGTACGGCTCGGTGTCGTTCACCACCGGGCTGATCTTCGTCTCGATGTTCATTCCGATGTCGGTGCGGCCACTCGCCTTCACCAGGGCGAATACCTCGTCCAGGGTCGGGATCCGGGCACCGGGCGCGGGCACCTGGGCGGGCAGTTCGGGCAGCGTCTTCGTACCGCAGTCCACGGTCTTGAGCTGCGCCAGTGTCAACTCGTGCACCGACTTGCCCACGTACGGGAACTTCCGGTCTCCCGGGCGCACCGGGGCGGTGTCGACGCAGTGCGACCCGTTGACGGTGCGATCGTGCAGCACCACGAGCTTGCCGTCGGCGGTCACGTTGGTGTCCAGCTCCAGGGTGGAGATGGCCCGGTTGGACAGCGCGTTCGCGAACGCCGGCAGGGTGTTCTCCGGCCGGGTGGCCCGACCGCCTCGGTGCGCCTGGATGTCGAACGGCGCCGTGTACGCCTTCGGCAGCCGGTAACCACGCTGCGCCAGCACGCCGCGCAACCGGTCCGGGTAGTCGGTGATCATGCCGTCCACACCGTCGTCGATCAGCTTGGTCATGGTCGGCACGTCGTCGACAGTCCATGGGATCACCTTGATCCCGTAGCGGTGCGCGTGGGCGACCATCTCCTTTGTGACGTACGGCTTGTAGCCCGGGTCGGTGACAGTGCCGTTCTGCGGCATCCCGTGCACCGGCGAGAAGGCGCTGGCGCCGAAGCTGCGGATCGCCGTGATCGGGTCGCCGCCGAAGTCGTCGATGTCCAGCCCGCCCAGCCACGGTGAGGCACCCGGCTGACCGGTCTGGAGGAAGTCGTAGTTGGTCAGGGCGACCAGCGGCAGCTTCGGCTCGACCTGACGCATGCGCATCAGCGCGCCCCAGTCGAAGCTCTGGATGGTGACCTGCCTGAGCAGCCCGGCGGCGCGGATCTCGCCCGCGGTGACCCGGACGAACTGCTCACGGGGGGCGGTCTCGGTCGGCGCGCCGGCCTCGACCTTGGTCTCGACGTTGAGCTTCACGTCCTTCGCCTGGTAGCGGTTGACCAGCGCGAAGACCTCACGCAGCAGCGGCATCCGGGCACCGGGGACGGCGAGCTGGCCGGGCTTGTCCGACAGCGTCTTGGAGCCGCAGTCGAGCGAGCGCACCTGGGCCAGGCTGAGCGTGTTGATGTACTTCCCGACGTACGGGAACTCCGGGTCGCCGGGCGTCACCGGTGTGGTGTCGACGCACTTGGTGCCGGTGACCTTGCGGTCGTGAGTGACGACGGCTTGGCCGTCCTCGGTGATCTGCACGTCCAGTTCGAGGGTGCTCACCCCGAGCTGGAGGGCGTTGCCGAAGGAGGCGAGAGTGTTCTCCACCCGCAGCCCGAGGCCACCCCGGTGGGCCTGCACGTCGAATGTCCGGTCCGGTCGTGGCTTTGCCTGGGCGGGCACCGCGAGCCCGGTCGTCACCGTCGCGGCCACCAGGGCCGCGACGGCGGTACGGCGTACTGTGCGCACGCTGTCATCCCCTCCTGCCGGCGGGCATCTCCCACCGGTCGCGGGACAGCATGGACATCTCGGGCAGCGGGCAGGCGGCCAGCGGGCGGCGTGCCGGTGAACCGCCGTGGACGACCTCCCGGTCACGCCGGGTTTGGTCGGCCGGTGGCCGGGCACGCAGTCAGTTCCACAGCTTCTGCGAGGTGATGGACGTGCGTGAGGACGACATGCGGCAGGACGCCGCCCGCGAGGCCGAGGATCGGATCGCCGGCGGCGTGTACGGCAAGGGCGCCCTCGACGAGGTGACTGTGCCCCGCACCGATGTGGAGAGTCAGATCCAGCGCGATGACCCGTTCGATCCAGCGAAGGAACGGATCGACCCACAGGTGTTGCGCGACGGTGGCCCCGTCGGCGGGCAGGGCGCGGTGACCACCACCGGTGGCACCGCCGGGCCGGCGAGCGTACGCCGGGTGGCCCGACAGCCGGAGCGACACCCGGGCACTGTCGCGCCGACCACCACCGGCGATGCCACCACCGGCGGCCTCAGCACCCCGATGGGCGGCGGCACCAGCGACCAGTCCACGTCGGCAACCGGCCCAGCGAAGTCCATCAGAGACAAATCCAACGACTGACCCCACCCGCCGTCCCCGCCGAGCGACAACTCGGTGGGGACGGCGGGTTTCGTGGTCAGCTCGCCGGGCGGAGGACACCCAGTCGTTGGGTGGCGCGGGTCAGGGCCACGTACAGGTCGCTGCGCCCGCGGGGGGACTCGGCCACCATCCGGTCCGGGTCGACCACCAGCACCGAGTCGAACTCCAACCCCTTGGCCTGCGCGACCGTCAACACCACCACCCGGCTCTCCAGCTCCGGATGCTCGCCGACGGCGGCCTCCGGCAGGGCGGCGGTCACCGCCGCACCCAACTCACCCACCCGGCCGGCCGGCACGAGCACCCCGAGCCGCCCCTCGGTCAGCCCGGCCGCCTCCCGGGTGGCCTCGGCGACCAACTCCGCCGCCAACCGGCTGTCGGGCACCGTCCGGTCCCACGGCGGTACGCCGCTCTCCCGCACCGAGCGCGGCGGCCGCAGTGCCGGGTCGATCTCGGCCAGTACCTCGGCGGCGACCGCCATGATCTCGGCGGGAGTGCGGTAGCTGACAGTCAGCTCGGTGAGCCGCCACCGCTGCTCGACGTACGGGGCTAGGGCGTCCGCCCAGGACGGCGTGCCGCTCAGTGCGCCGGTCTGTGCGACATCCCCGACGATCGTCATCGACCGGCTCGGGCAGCGGCGCATCAGCAGTCGCCAGGCCATCGGCGAGAGCTCCTGCGCCTCGTCCACGATCACGTGGCCGAACGCCCAGGTGCGGTCGGCGGCGGCCCGCTGAGCGGTGGTCAGCCGGTCGGCCTCCTCCTGCCGCTCCAACAGCCGATCCGCGTCGATCAGGTCGGTCACGCCGAGGATCTCACCACCCTCGGCCTCGTCCTCGACGTCGATCGAGCGGGAACCCCTGGCGATCTCCAGCACGCCCTCGGCGTACTCCCGTTCCATCACCCGGATGCGGTCCCGGCGGGCGGCGGCGGCGCGTTCGTCCTCGCCGAGCAGTTCGGCGGCCTCGTCCAGCAGCGGGACGTCGGCCGGCGTCCAGCCACCGCGCTCACGGCGCAGCAGCGCCCGCTCGTCCTCGCTGAGCATCGGCGCGGCGGCGGCGATCCGGTCCGGGTCGGCGTAGAGGTCGGCGAGCAGCCGCTGCGGGGTGAGTACCGGCCACAGCCGGTCCAGGGCGGCCTGGATCTCCGTCTCCTCGCGCAGCTCGCGGCGGATCTCGGCGCGGTCCGCCTCGTCGAGGAGGTTGTCCCCGCCGAGCGGGTCGGCGCCGATTCGTTCGGCCACCTGGTCAGCGAGCGCGTGCACGATTTCCACGTCGAACAGCGCGCGGGCCAGGTTGTGCGGTCGGTCGGCGCGGCGGACCCGGTCCCGGGCGGCGCGAACGATCTCCGGGTCGAGGGTGAGCGTCTCCCGCTCGACCTCGATCTCCAGCGGCTCGTCCGGCACCCACTGCCGGTCCCGTACGGCCAGCGCCAACACCTCGGCCAGCACCGCGCGGCCCTTGAGCGCTGCGGTCCCGGCCGGCTCGGCCCGTTGGGCGCTCACCCCGGGAAAGAGATCACCCTGGGTACGCAGCAGCACGCCGGTCTCGGCCAGCGTCGGCAGCACCTGGGAGATGTAGCGCAGGAATGTCGCGTTCGGGCCGACCAGCAGCACGCCACGGCTGGAGAGTTCCCGGCGGTGGGTGTAGAGCAGGTACGCCGCCCGGTGCAGCGCGACGGCGGTCTTGCCGGTGCCGGGGCCGCCCTGGACCACCATCACGCCCGGGAGTTCCGCGCGGATGACCTCGTCCTGCTCGGCCTGGATCGTCTCGACGATGTCGCGCATCCGGCCGGTACGGCCCGCGTTGAGCGCGGCGAGCAACGACGCCTCACCGGTCAGCTCCTCGTGGGCGCCGGGGGAGGCGGTGTCGATGTCGAGCACCTCGTCGTTGAGCCCGGTCACCTTGCGCTGCCGGGTGCGTAGGTGCCGGCGACGGCGTACGCCCTGCGGGTTCGCGGCGGTGGCGAGGTAGAACGGGCGGGCGGCGGGTGCCCGCCAGTCCATCAGCAGCGGATCGTAGTCACCACTGGTGTCGAAGATGCCGATCCGGCCGATGTAGTGGCGGGAGTCGTCGTCGCCGTCGAGACGGCCGAAGCAGAGCCCGTTCTCCACGGCGGAGAACTGTTCGACCTGATCGGCGTACATCGCTACCGAGCTGTCGCGCTGCGAGCGGTCCTGGAGAGTGCCGCCGGTGTTGTGCAGCTCGGCGGTGAGCCGGTGGGCGGCCTGCTCACGCAGTTGGTCCAGCCGGTTGTAGAGCATCGAGACGTACTCCTGCTCGCGACCGATCTCGTCGTCGAGCGGCAATTCGCCGGAACCGCCGGAGTGCCTTGACAAGCCGTCTCCCTAAAGATTAGAATCCTTTGCAGGAACGGCTTTTAGCCGTTCTTTTTTGTGCCTTCGAACTGTTGAAGATAGCGCGTTCCGCCGGTTCTCACCAAGCCGGGCGGTCCGGCGCGCCGGTGATCGCGAGGTGGCGGCGGATGATCCTGCGGACCGGGCAACGGGTGGTCTTCATCGGGGACAGCATCACCGATTGTGGTCGACGCGACGTCGCCGCGCCCTACGGCAGCGGATATGTGAGTCTCGTGCGCGCCCTGGTCGACGCCCGGCACCCGGAGTTGGAGTTGGAGTGGGTCAACCGGGGTGTGGGCGGCGACACGGTGCGGGACCTGGCCGCCCGCTGGGACGACGACGCCATCGCCGAGCGCCCCGACTGGCTCGCGGTGATGATCGGCATCAACGACATCTGGCGGCACTACGGTGACCGACCGGATGAGGCAGTCGGCATCGAGGAGTACGAGCGCACCCTGCGTGACCTGCTGCGTCGGGCGGTCGACGCCACCGGCTGCCGACTGATCCTCGGTGACCCGTTCTTCATCGAGGCCGACCGGAGCGTGCCACAACGCGCCGACACCGACCGGTACGCGGCGGTGGTGGCGGGGCTGGCCACCGAGTTCGCCGCGGTGCACGTGCCCAACCAGGCGGCGTTCGACAGGGTGCTGGCGGTGAGTCCGGCGACGCGTTGGGCCGACGACCGGGTCCACCCGTACCTGCCCGGCCACGCTGTCCTCGCCGACGCGTACCTCAACGCCCTCGGCGTCTCCTGACCTCGGCCTGACCCACAGCGAAGCGCCGGGCCGACCGTCAGGTCGACCCGGCGCGAACACCGCGGAGATCAGCCGCGCGCGGCCTGGTAGAGCCGCTCCGGCGTCACCGCTCCGGCGAGCACCCGGCCGTCGTCGGTGAGCAGCACGCTGAACAGCTTGCTGGTGAGAAGTCGACCGCTGCCCCAGTCGCCACTGACCGTCGGTAGCCCGCCGAGCAGCTTCGACATGTCCAGGTCCGGACCGGCGCCGGCCGGGGGAGCGGCCGACTTCGTGGCGGGCTTCCGGCCGGCATCGGCCCCGTCCAGGCGGCCAACCAGCACTGTCGTCCAGCCCTCGCCCACGGCGCGGAGCTGCGGGTCACCGGACGGCTCGACGTGACCGGGCTTGCCCGTCGGGCGCTCGGCCTTCTCCTCGTCGACAGTCACGCCGGGCGGCGGGTTGAAGCGGAACTGGTCGGCGTCCGGGCGGCGGTAGTCGACCTGGGTGAAGGCCACCTCGAACGCCGGCCGGTCGCTGCCCTTCGCGAGCACCTCGAAGCGCAGCGGCACGTGCTGCTCGGCGTCGATGGCGATCCGCAGCTCGTGCACCAGGGAGTCCTTGTCGCGCGGCTGGAGCACCAACTCGTACGCGTCCTGGCCGGCCACGGTGGCCGACCGGCCCACGCTGACCTCGGTGCTCGGGTCGATCGCGCCCAAGGCCAGGTCGGCGGCCTGCTGCGGGGTGGCCGGTAGGCTCGCTGCCGGTTCGGGGGCGGGCTTCCAGGCCCCGGCGTCGCCGCCCAGTGCGCGGTGGGTGGCGGTGTTGCTGCGGCTCTGCCACGTCCACAGGTCCCGGCCGTTGCGGATGATGTCCTGCTCGCCCAGCGTGTCCATCAGCGCGACCCGTTGCTGGTCCGGCCCGGAATACCAGACCCGCAGGGTGTGGGTGCCGGTCAGCAGGGTGGTCAGCTCGTTGCCGGGAACCAGCCCGACGAGGGGCGGCAGGCCGAGGTCGGCGCGTTGCACCACGGTCCCGGACAGCCCCTCCAGCCGGGATGTCTGCAGGTCGACGAGGAGCTGAGCGGCGGTTCGGGGCGGCAGGCTCGGCTCGGCCTCGGCGGCGAACGTGCCGATCGCCGCGCCCCCGCCGATGACGGCGACGGCCGCGGTGGCCGGAACCAGCCAACGAAGGACGGGACGACTTCTCAGGACGGACATGGTGGCACCTCCTGCGGCCATCCTGCCTCCTCCGTGCTGTGAACGCGCTGAGGACACCGAACCGCGCCGATTGACCGGGGTGGCACCCTTGAGCTGTGCGGGTGCTGGTGGTGGAGGACGAGGCCCGGTTGGCGGCTGCCCTGCAACGCGGTCTCCAGGCGGAGGGGTTCGCTGTCGACGTGGCGGCAAGCGGCCCGGCGGGCCTGGACGCGGCCCGGCACGGCGGGTATGACGCCATGATCCTCGACGTGATGCTGCCCGGCCTCTCCGGGTACGAGTTGGTCCGGCGGCTGCGCGCGGAGCAGCACTGGTTGCCGGTGCTGATGCTCTCCGCGAAGGACGGCGAGTACGACCAGGCCGACGGCCTCGACTGCGGCGCCGACGACTACCTGACCAAACCCTTCTCGTACGTGGTGCTGCTGGCCCGGCTCCGGGCCCTGCTGCGTCGGGGCGCGCCGGAGCGCCCGACCGTGCTGGCGGTCGGTGACCTGCGGCTGGACCCGGCTCGTCGGCGGGTGACCCGGGCGGACGCCGAGGTGGCGCTGACCGCGCGGGAGTTCGCGTTGCTGGACTACCTGATGCGCCGACCGGGCCAGGTCGTCTCCAAGGTCGAGTTGTTGGACCACGTCTGGGACGCCAGCCTGGAGACCGCGCCGAACGCCGTCGAGGTGTACGTCGGCTACCTGCGCCGCAAGCTCGGCCGGGACCGGCTGGAGACGGTCCGGGGTGCCGGCTACCGGCTGGCGACGTGACGGCCGACGGCCCGGCCGCCACCCGTCGGGTCAGGCTCGGCCGGATGCCGGTCCTGGGGTTGCGCGGGCGACTCATGGCGATCGGTGTGGTCGGTCTCACCATCGGGCTGGCCCTGGGCGGGGTGGTGCTGCTCGGCGCGCTCGGCTTCGTGCTCCAGCGCACCGTCGACACCGAGGCGTTCCGCACCGCCGACGCGGTCGCCCTGCTCGCCGCCGAGGACGCGCTGCCCGATCCGCTGCCGGTGGCCGGCGGGCAGGTTCGCGTGCAGGTCGTCGACGCCCAGGGACGGATCCGGGCGGCCTCGATCGACGCCGACCGCCTGGTGCCAATGGTCCGCCCGGAGCGGCTGAACCGCGACGGTCGGCAGCGGCTGGAGGTGCCGGCCGAGCGGGTCGGGCTCGTCGGCCCGGTCCGGGTGGTCGCCGTACCCGCCGGCACCGCGGCCGACCCGCTCACAGTGCTGGTCGCCCGCTCGATGGCCGACGTGCGGCACAGCACCCATGTGGTCCGGACCATCCTGCTGGTGGCGTTCCCGCTGCTGGTGGCCGTGCTGGCCGGGGTGGCGTGGCGGGTGGTGGGGGCGACCCTGCGGCCGGTGGAGGCGTTACGTCGAGGTGCCGAGGAGATCACCGGCAGGGCCGGCGCCGGCCGGCTGCCGGTGCCGGCGTCGGCCGACGAGATCCACCGCCTGGCGGTCACCCTCAACGGCATGCTGGGGCGGCTGGAGTCCGCCCGCGTCCGGCAGCGGGCCTTCGTCTCCGACGCCGCGCACGAGTTGCGCAGCCCGTTGACAAACATCCGGACCGAGCTGGAGGTGGCCCAGCGCCTCGCCGACCGGACGGACTGGACGGCGGTGACCGCCAACCTGCTCGCCGACACCGACCGGTTGAGCCGCCTGGTCGACGATCTCCTGCTGCTGGCCCGCCTGGACGAGACTCCGGCGGCCCGGGGGGCCGGCCCGGTGGAGCTGGGCGCGTTGCTGACCGAGGTCGCCGCCCGCTATCCGTCACCGCCGGTGCGGGTGACGCCGCCGGCGGGCCCGCTCTGGACGATCGGCACCGTCGAGGAGTTGCGTCGCGTGCTGGCCAACCTGGTCGACAACGCGGTACGCCACGCGCACGGCAGTGTCGTGCTCGCGGCCGAGGCGACGCCGACGGCGGGCTCCACTGTCGGGCCTGGCGTCGGGGCGTACCACCTGGTGACGGTGACCGACGACGGCCCGGGGATCGCGGCGGCGGACCGGGAGCGGGTCTTCGACCGGTTCACCCGGCTGGATGACGGACGAGCCCGCGACGACGGGGGCGCCGGTCTGGGGCTGGCCATCGTCCGGGAGTTGGTTCGCCGTGCGGGTGGCAGCATCACACTGACCGACGCGCCGGAGCAGCGAGGACTACGGGTGTGCCTGCTCCTGCCGGCGATGCCGGCCGAGGACGGCCAAAGGTAGGCGGCCCGTTACGGCGACCTCCCGCGGCTCAGCGGCGGCGGGTGCAGACCTGCTTGGAACGGGCCACGGTGTCGGTGGACCAGGCAACGGCGACGGTGAAGCAGAAGTCGTTGGTGCGGTTGAGCGCGTAGATGACGAAGCTGGTGGTGCCGGCGGGCAGCGTCGCGAAGATGTTGTGGGTCTGGCCGGTGCGGCCGCCCGCGATGACCACCGGGCCCTCGCCGCCGGCCGGGTAGGTCCAGTTCAGCGCGATGCTGTCCCGGGTGTCGCGCAGGGTCACCGCGCTGGGTGGGGTGCCGGGCGCCGCGGCGGCAGCCGACGTGGGTGCCGAGCCGCCCGGGGCAGGCGCGGTGCTGGCCGGCGCGCCGGCGGTGGGAGAGGCGCTGGCCGGCGGCGGGGTCGGTTCGTCGTCGCCGTCGACCCGGGCCACCCCGGCGATCACCGCCGCCGCGCCGAGGAGCACCACGACCACGCCGGCCACCAGCACCGGGACCAGCCGGTTGCGCTGCTCCGGCGGTGCACGGTGCACGGGCACCGGCAGCAGCCGCGACGGCGTGTACGGCTCGACCTGCGCGTACGGATCTGGCCGCGCGTACGGGTCGGACTGTTGGTGCGGGTCGGGCGACGCGTACGGGTCTGCGGGTCGGTGCAGTCGGTAGACCCCGGGTCGCTCCTCCGTGCCGCCGGCCAGCCCGACCACCGATGGCGGCACCGGAGGCTCCGTGGGCTGGGGCGACGGCTCGTCCGCCGCGTCGGTCGACCATCTGCTGCCCGTCGACCCGACCGCCTCGTCGGAGGGCAGCCGGGGGTTCGGCACCGCCCCGGCGTGGTGGGGTGCGGCTGCCTGCGGATGGTAGCCGGATTCGGTCGGCCCGTCGCCGTGCGGTGGGACGCGGGCGGCCGGGACGACCGGTGTGTCCCGCGCTGTCGGCGGGTTGTCCGCGCAGGCGTGGTCGGGACTGGCCGCCGCCCGGGCCAGGGCCGCCACCTGGGTGGCGAGCGGGTCGTCGGCGGGCAGATGCTGTCGGCACAGCTCGCGGGCGAGCGCCAGGTTGTCGTGCGCCTCGGCGAACTGCCCGCAGTCGCGCTGCATCGCCCCGAGCCGCGCCAGCATCTTGATGCCGCTGGGGTGCCCGTCGCCGTACACCTCGCGGTGCAGCTCCCAGGCGTCCTGGAGGCGGTCGCGCGCCACAGTGCACTGGCCGCGCGCGTACTCGACGGTGGCCAGGTCGGCGTGCGCGGCGAGCACCCGCAGTGACTCCGGGCCGTCCTGCGCGGTCAGCTCGATGATGACTTCCTGGTAGAGCCGCGCCGCCCGGGAGTGGCTGCCGACCCGGTGCAGCCGTTCAGTTAAGCGGTTGGGCGGATCGTCAAGGCGTGTCTGAGGCGTAAAGCAGCGGAGCTCCGGTATAGAGGGTGGTCACTCTAAGACGCCC
>NZ_JBEZGJ010000157.1:0-17300 GCF_040649965.1 Micromonospora sp. NPDC048843 | reverse complement strand
CTGCTCATCCTGGACGAGCCGACCGCGGTGCTCACCCCGCAGGAGACCGAGGAGTTGCTGACGGTCATGCGGTCGCTCAAGGCGGCCGCACCAACCTGGGCAAGGCCGCGCGGGCCGCGACAAAGGCCGCGCAGGCGACGGTGCAGCAGCGGGACACGGCGGCGCGGGAGCTGGAGCGGCTGCTGGTGCAGGCGCGAGCCCGGCAGGAGCATTTGGAGGCCCGGCTGGCCGAGTTGGACGGGCAGCTCTCGGGTGCGGCCGAGCCGGCCGTGTTGAGCCGGGAGTTGGCCGAGCACGCCCGGTTGCGGGGCGCGCTGGAGGAGGCGGCGACAGCGGTCCGGGCCGGCCGCGAGACCGCTCGACAGGCCCGGGCCGCTGTGGACGCCGCCGAGGAGCGGCTGCGGTCGGCGTGGCGGGCCTTTGACGCCGCCCGTGACGGGTTGGCCCGGTTCGGCCCACCGGCGACCGACCGGGACGACGTGGCTGCCGCGTGGGGGGCGCTGACCGAGTGGGCTACCACCGAGGCGGAGCGCCGCCGCGCCGAGCGGGCCGGTCGGGCCGCCGCCGTGGCGGAGGCCGAGTCGGTGGCCGACGGGGTTCAGCTGGCCATCGCGGGCATCTTCGCCGCCGCCGAGGTGCCGGTCGGGGACGACCCGGTGCACGCGGCGACGGTGGCGGTGGAGCGGGCCGACGCCGACCGGCGGCGGCTGCACGAGCGTCGCGAGCAGGCCGGGACGTTGCGCGAGCAGCGGGCGGGGCACGAGCGGGAGGCGCAGGTGGCGCGCGCGCTCGCCGGGCACCTGCGGGCCAACAACTTCGAGCGGTGGTTGCTGGCCGAGGCGCTGGACCTGCTGGTCGACGGCGCGTCGGGGATCCTGCGCGAGTTGTCTTCCGGGCAGTACGAGCTGGTGCACGACAAGGGCGAGTTCGTGGTGGTCGACCACCACGACGCGGGGCTGCGTCGCGGCGTGCGCACCCTCTCCGGGGGTGAGACGTTCCAGGCGTCGCTGGCACTGGCGTTGGCGCTCTCCGAGCAGTTGGCGGGGATGTCCACCACGGCGGCGAGCCTGGAGTCGATCGTCCTGGACGAGGGTTTCGGCACGCTCGACGCCGCCACCCTGGACACGGTGGCCGCGACACTGGAAAACCTGGCGGCCCGGGGCGATCGGATGGTCGGCGTGGTCACCCACGTGCCGGCGTTGGCCGAGCGGATCCCGGTCCGCTTCGAGGTGCGCAAGGATGCTCGGTCCGCGCGCGTGGAGCGGACGGGCCGGTGAGCGCGAGGAGTGCAGCGCGGATGGGACGGTCCGGCCGGTGAGTGACGCCGCGTTCTTCGTGGATTCGTGGGATCCGGCGTACGGGGCGTCGTTCGAGGCGTCCGCCGCCGGGCCGGCCGCGCCGAGCAGCGCCCAGGTCGACGCGGATGTGGAGTTGCCCGCCGTGGACTGGCGGGCCATCGGGGTACGCCCGGGGGTGCGGGCGCCCGACGTGGTGTTGCTGGTCGACGGGGTTCGCCGCATCGACGCGAGCATCTGGACGGCGGAGACCGACGGCCTGTCGTTCCCCGGGTTGGCCGCCTCGTACGCGGCCGGCGTGGTCCGGTGTGACCTGGGGCGGGGTGCGGCGCAGTTGGCGGGCACACGGGTTGCTCGGGGCCTGTTCACGGCGAGCCCGTCGGCGCAGGATGTGGTGGCGGGTGCGATCCGTTACCCGGTGCACCGGGTGGGTGGCACCGGTGAGCTGGCGAAACTGCCGGCCGCCGTTCAGGGCCCGCTGACCGCGTTGGAGGTGGCGGTGTCCGACGCCGCCCGGGTCGACGGTGACCTGTTGGTGGTGGACGGCCCGCTGCGCAGTCGTCGGCAGTTGCCGCGCACCCTGGGCTACATCAAGACGCAGCACAGTCAGTACCTGGATGCCCGGCTGACCGCTGTGGTGACGGGTATGGCGTCGGGTGAGCGCTCCCCGGTGTTCCGGCTCGGCACCGCCTGGGGTGGTTGGTCGTGGTATTTGCGGCTGCCGGTGGCGATCGGCGCGCCGTGGGCGGGCGTCGTTCGGGTGGAGTGCTCTGCCGACCTGCCCGTCGAGGCGGCGATCGAGCTGGCCGACCTGTCGCTGGTTACCCTGCCGCGTTTCGCTTCCACCCCGTACAAGGATCCGCGGGCCCCGCAGAACCTGATCCCGATCGCCGGCCTGGAGCGCCGGCTGCGGGCCCTGCTCGGCGATTCCCGGCTGCTGCACCGTGCGTTGACCGCCGCGGCCCGCGCCGCCCGATGAGCGCGGATACTGGTTCCGGTGGGGCGTAAACGGGCTGGTGACCGGGTGGTCGAGCAGGTGGACACCGGGCTGGCGGAGCTGGTGCCTGATCCGGACCGGGCCGGCTCGTGGACGCTGCTGCTGGACGGCGCGCCGCAGTCGCACGTCGACCTGACCGACCCCACCCACCTCGAGTTCGAGTACGTGCGACGGTTGGCCGCCGCCGTGGATCTGATCGCGCCGGCCGGTGCGCCGCTACGCGTGCTGCATCTGGGTGGCGGCGCGCTGACCCTGCCCCGGTACGTCTCCGCCACCCGACCCGGATCTACCCAGCGGGTGTCCGAGGTGGACGGTGCGCTGGTGGAGCTGGTCCGTCGGGCGTTGCCGTGGCCGTCCGACGCCCGGTTGCGGGTCCGGGTGGAGGACGCCCGGGCGGTGCTGGCGTCCACCCGGGAGGCCAGCTACGACGTGGTGGTGGCCGACGTGTTCGCCGGTGCGCGTACGCCGGCCCACCTCACGTCGGTGGAGTACGCGGCCGAGGTGGCAAGGGTGCTCCGCCCCGCTGGTTGGTACCTGGCGAACCTGGCCGACGGCCCGCCGCTGCGGCACGCCCGTGGGCAGGTCGCCACCGTCCGTTCGGTGCTGCCGCAGGCATGTCTGGTCGGGGACGCGGCGGTGCTGCGTGGGCGCCGGTACGGCAATCTGGTGCTGGTCGCCGGGCGGTCCACACCGCCGGTGCCGGCGCTGACCAGACGCGCTGCCGGCGACTGGTTCCCCGGCCGGGTGGTGGCCGGCGACGACCTGGACCGCTTCGTCGGTGGCGCGCAGGTGGTGCGGGACGCCGACGCGACCGGCTCCGATCCGCCACCGCCGGGGCTGTTCTCGGTGCGCCGCTGACCGTCCACTCGGCAGCGGCGGGGAAGTTTTTTGGTCGTTTGTTGATCCGCTGGGGCCGGCGCTGCGTACCACCGGGCGGCCCACCTCGTGGGCCGGCGTTGGTCACGGACATCCCGGAGGTCTGCATGCACGCGGTGGCGGCCGGTTGGCATGGCGACGCGGTACGCGCTGACTGGTTGTCGGCGCGACCCTCGTCACGGTCAACCTCGTCTGCCCGGGGGGTCGACTCGCGGGCGACGCCTCGCCAGAATGGTCCGGTGACGCCGCGACCGGCGCCCGGGCGCCATCAGGCGACGACAACCGAGGCCAGCCACTCCGACCAGTTGATCCGTCAGCTCTATGCCGAGCACGCCGGCCCGTTGCTGATGTTCGTCATGCGCCTCACCGGTGGGGACCGGCAGCGCGCGGAGGACATCGTCCAGGAGACGCTGCTGCGGGCCTGGCGCAACGCGCACCGCCTGGGCACCCAGGGGCAGGGTTCGCTGCGGCCGTGGTTGGTCACCGTGGCCCGCCGCATCGCCATCGACGAGCACCGCAGCCAGGAGGCCCGGCCGCCGGAGACGTACGACCGGGACCTCACCGCGTTCGCCGAGGCGGACAGCACCGACCGGGTGCTGCGGACCATGACGGTGGCGGACGCGCTGCGTACGCTCAGTCAGTCGCACCGGGAGATCCTGATCTCGACGTACTTCCGGGGGCGGACGGTGCCGGAGGCCGCCGAGGAGTTGGGCCTGCCGCTCGGCACCGCCAAGTCGAGGGTCTACTACGCGCTGCGCGCGCTGCGCACGGCTCTGCAGGAGCGGGGGGTGACAGAATGAGCCGGCCGGACCACATGGACGTCGCGGCGTACGCGCTCGGTGTGCTCGACGAGCAGGACACTGAGCGGTTCGAGGAGCATCTCGCCACCTGCTGGGCGTGCGCGGCCGAGTTGGAGACGATGGTGCCGGTGGTCGGGCTGCTGTCCGACATCGACGGCGAGACGATGATGGCGCTGGAGCAGACGGCGACCGACCCGGCCCTGCTGGACCGGACGCTCGGCGCGGTCCGGGCCGACCGGCGGCGTACCCGGTTTCGTCACATGCTCGCGACGGCCGCCGCTGTGGTGGTCTTCGGCGGTCTGACCGGGTACGGCTTCGTCAGCGTGACCGGCAACGACCAACCGCCGGGGGTGCTCGCCGAGTCGACGCCGAGCGCGCCCGCCCCGCCGACGAGCGTGCCGACGGCCGCGCCGAGCGGCCCGGGTGTGGGCGGCACCGAGGTGGAGGGCGACCAGGTCGAGGCGACCGACCCGACCACCGGTGTGCAGACCACCATGTTCCTGGTGACCAAGGACTACGGCACCCGGATCAATTTCAGCCTGCGGAAGCTGCCCGGCCCACGTATCTGCCGACTGGTGGTGGTGCGCAAGAACGCCACCACCGAGGTCATCTCGACCTGGTCGGTGCCGGAGGGCGGCTATGGCACCAACACCCGGCCGCAGGGTCTCGAACTGAGCGCCTCTACGTCGGCTCTGCCGAAGGACATCAAGCAGCTCCAGGTGCAGTCGGTGGATGCCAACGGCGTGGCGAGTCCGCTGGTCACCGTACCCATGTAAGCGCGCTTACCGCATCGGCGCCGGTCATTGTCACAATGGCCGGCGCCGATCCGTCGTTGAGGCGGAGGGTCCCCTCGCGGGGGCGTACGCATGGTGGCCCGAAACGGTTCAATCGGTTTACGTGAAATTGACCACTGTTACTACTTCAACCTTGACAGCCCTCCCGCCGTACCTATGGGTGAACTGTCAAGAATGAGGAGGGCACGTGGCACAGATGAAGCGGACCGTCATCGTCGCGAGCGCGATGGTCGCACTAACGGCCTGCGCTCCCGCGGGTTACGACGGGGCGAACTCGAGCGCGGCCGAGCCGGTCGCCGTCGCCGCGGCCGAGCCCACCGCGACGGTTGAACCTGAGGCCTCGGCTTCCCCGGAGGCGCCCGCCGCCGACGCCCCGCCCGCGGACGTCGACCTGACGGAGAAGTTGGTCGGTAAGAGTGTCGCCCGGATGGGCAAGGTGGTCACCGACCAGGACGGCTGGATCCTGTACCGCTTCGACAAGGACACCGCCGACCCGCCGTCGTCGAACTGCGTCGACAAGTGCGCCGAGGTGTGGCCCCCGGCACTGACCGACGGCAACCCGGAGCTCACCGGCGTCTCCGACGACAAGGTCGGCAGCGTGACCCGGCAGGACGGCACCCGTCAGCTCACCATCGCCGGCTGGCCGGTCTACCGCTACATCGGTGACAAGAAGCCCGGCCAGTGGAAGGGCCAGGCTGTCGGTGGCACCTGGTTCGTGGTCCAGCCGGACGGCAAGAAGAACCTGAGCTGCCTGCCCAAGGGCACGCCCAAGGCTGTCGCACCGCCGGCGGACAGCGGCTCGAACGACGCCGGCGGCTCGGGCTACTCGTACTGAGCCTGGTCGCCAACGAGGGCACGGTGGTCGGTCGTCGCCGGGGAGGGCGCGACCGGCCACCGCCGTGTCCGGGGTGGGTTCTCCGGCCAGACCGGTACGGCGGTCGCCAGCACCCACCCTGACCTGGCAGAGTGGCGGGGTGACCGCTACCGAACCCGCCGCGACCAGGGTGCTGCGCCCACCGGTCGGCTATCGGCTGACCGCCTCGGTCCGCGCGCTCACCTTCAGCCCGTACGACCCGTGCGCCCGGGTGGCTGCCGGCACCTTCTGGTGGGCCACCCGCACCCCGGACGGTCCGGCCACGCTCGCGCTGCGACCGGCCGGCGGCGAGTTGCTCGCCGAGGGGTACGGGCCCGGCGCGGAGCACGTCCTCGCCCGCGCCGACGCGATCGCCGGGCTGCGTGACGACCTGACCGGCTTCACCGAACTGGCAGCGGCGCACCCGCTGGTCGCACGGCTGGCCCGGGAGCACCGGGGCCTCCGGATGCCCGCCACCGGGGAGGTCTTCCCCCGACTTCTGCGCGCGGTCTTCGAGCAGAAGGTCACCGGCAAGGAGGCCTACCGGGCGTACTCGGCGATGGTGCGGCACTTCCGGGAGCCGGCTCCCGGCCCGTTGCAGCCGCTGCTCCTGCCGCCCGAGTCAGCCACAGTGGCCGCGGCCCCGTACTGGGTGTTCCACCCGTTCGGGGTGGAGCAGCGCAGAGCTGACACGCTCCGTCGCGCCGCGGCGCTCGCCGACCGGCTGGAGCGCAGCACCGACTCCGCCGACGCCACCCGCCGGCTGACCGCGATCCCCGGCATCGGCCCGTGGACGGCCGCGGAGGTGGTGCGGATCGCGTACGGCGACCCGGACGCTGTCAGCGTCGGCGACTACCACATCCCGAACACCGTGGCCTGGGCGCTCGCCAGCGAACCGAGGGGCGACGACGCCCGGATGATGGCCCTGCTGGAGCCGTTCCGGGGTCACCGGGGCCGGGTGTGTCTGCTGCTGGAGGCGGCCGGCATCCGGGCACCGAAGTACGGCCCGCGCGCCCCGATCCGCTCGTTCGCCCGATTCTGAGTCGCTCCGGCGCCAGGGTGTTCAGCGACCCACGCAGAGCCGGCGCAGGGTACGGCCGAGCCACCAGGCGTACGTGTGCTGCACCGCCCGAACCGCAGGGCCTCCGGCGCGGGTGAACCAGCGGTCCGGAAGGCTGAACGCGCGGACCTCGAACCAGACCGCGCCGGCGTCGTCGCGGACGACCTCGAACGCCTCCTCGCCCCGCTCCGGATGGCCGTGCAGGGTGCCGTAGCCGAAACCGGCGAGCGTGGGCGAGTCCGCGCTCCAGACCACCTGGCACGGCCCCCAGACGCGGGCCGGGCCGACGCCTAGGCCGGAGGTCACCAGCGCACCGGTGATGGCCCGCGGCGAATCGGTGCGGATCCGGACGCCGGCGGCGCGGTGCAGCCGCCAGCTCAGCACCGCGTCGGCGGCGGTCTCGAAGCAGCCGCCGGGCAACGGATACCGGTGGCGCAGGTGGTGGTACCCGCCGGGCAGCGGCCCGTGCCGGGTCGACCCCACCTCCGGGTACGTCAGCTCGGCCACCGTTGCCCCCTCGACCTCGACCTCGACCGGACACGGGTCAGGGTACGGCCGGCGCGGTCGGGCCGCCCGTCGATGGCACCGGCGGCTGTGGTGTGCTGCCCCGATGAACGCCGAGGCGAGCATCGTTCCGGCCGGTGTCGTGGACGCCGGCGAGATCCTCACCGTGCAGCGCGCCGCGTACCTGAGCGAGGCGCAGCACTACGCCGATCCGTTCCTGCCTCCGCTGACCGAGACGTTGGACGAGGTAGTGACGGTGCTGACCGGCCCGAGCATCGTGCTCGTCGCCCGGTTGGGGCACCGGCTGGTCGGCTCGGTGCGGGCCCACCTGGACGGGGACACCGCGCACGTCGGCCGCCTCTCGGTCGCCCCGGACCAGCAGGGGCGGGGTGTCGGGGCGCAACTGCTCACCGCCGTCGAGCGGGCCTGCGCCGGCCGGGCGGCCCGCTTCACCCTGTTCACCGGCGCGGACAGCGCACGCAACCTGCGGTTGTACCAGCGGCACGGCTACCGGATCGTGGCGCACCGCCCGGACCCGAACGGCATCTCGTTGGCCGTGCTGGAGAAGCCGGCCGTCAGCTCCGCTCGCAGCGACGCCTGAGCCCGTCGGCCTCCATCCGCACGTAGCGGCGGAACAGCCCGCCGTAGAGCCAGCCGATCAGGCCGGCCAGCGGGCCGGACTGGTTGATGACCAACTCGACGCGGGTACGCCCGTCGGGCAGCGGCAGCAGCCGGTGCTCCCCCGTGGTCCGCACGCCCGGCGCCTCGGAGGCCCAGACGAACTCCCGCCCCTCGGTCAGCTCGGTGACCCGCCAGAGGGCCGGCCGCAGCTTCGGCTGGGTCAGTCGTGCTGTCGCGCCGACGTCCAGCGGCCCCGGCTCCCCCCGCTCGGCCCGGGTCACCGAGTCCGTCCACTCGGGCCAGCGGGGTACGTCGACAAGCACCGCCCAGACCTGCTCGGCATCCGCGGCGATCTCGGTATCGGCCTCGAACCGCATGGTGTTCCCCTCCCCGGCGGCGCCGCTCGGCACCGCCACGGGTGCAGACGAGGCCGCCGGGAGCATTGTGACAGCGACGTTCAACGCCGTCCGTCCATCCTCAGTGGAGGTACTCGGGCCCGGCGCCGGGCAGTTCCCGGCCGCACCCCGCGGCCGCGCGGATCAGGCGGCCTCGCGCAGGTCGGCCAGGGTGAGCGGGGTACGCCGACGCAACAGCTCCTCCAGCTCGGGCACCGAGCCGACCTCGCCGAGCACGTTCCGGCCGCCGCCGAACCGCTCCGGGTAGCGGCGGGTCAGCCGGAACCGGTAGCGGCCCCGGATCAGCTCGACGCTCACCCGCCACCGCCCGCAGCAGTCACAGACCCACTCGGACACCTCGCGAAAGTAGCTCTGACCTGGGGTTATTCGATTCGCCCGGTGGGGACGAGCGACGCGTAGGGGGACACGCCGCCCCGCCATCCACGGTGATCTGCCTCACGACTGTCGGCACCGTCTGATTGACTGGTCGGCGTGGACCTGCCGATCAACCCGCCGGTCGAGCCGATGCTGGCCAAGAGCGTTCCCAAGCTGCCCACCACGCCCGGGGTGACCTACGAGCCCAAGTGGGACGGGTTCCGGTGCATCGTGTTCCGCGACGGCGACGAGGTCGAGTTGTCCAGCCGGGGCGGCAAGTCGATGACCCGCTACTTCCCCGAGGTGGTCGAGCAGGCCCGCCGGCAGTTGCCGGAGCGCTGCGCTGTCGACGGGGAGTTGATCGTGATTCGGCGCGACGGGCCGAGCGGCCAGCCCCGGCTGGATTTCGAGCTGCTGGCCCAGCGCGTCCACCCGGCCGCGTCCCGGGTGAAGATGCTGGCCGAGACCACCCCGGCCGACTTCGTCGCGTTCGACCTGCTGGCGATCGGTGACGAGGCACTGCTGGACCAGCCCTACCCGCGCCGCCGGGAGCGGCTGGTCGAGGCGCTGGCCGGGGTGCGCCCGCCGGTGCACGTCACCCAGGTCACCACCGACCCGGACACCGCGCGCCGCTGGTTCGACGTCTTCGAGGGCGCCGGGCTGGACGGTTTGATCGTCAAGCCGGCCGACCTGCCGTACTCGCCGGGCAAGCGACTGATGTTCAAGGTCAAGCATGCCCGCACCGCGGACGCGGTGGTGGCCGGCTTCCGCTGGCACAAGTCCGGCCCGGTGGTGGGCTCACTGCTGCTCGGCCTGTACGACGACGCCGGAGTCCTGCACCACGTGGGCGTGAGCGCGTCGTTCAGCATGGCCCGCCGCGCCGAGCTGCTCGACGAACTGGCGCCCTATCGGGACACCGGCGGCGAGCACCCGTGGGTGCACGGCGACCACGAGCGCGGCCAACGCATCCCGGGTGGGGTCAGCCGCTGGACGGGCACGAAGAACCTGGAGTGGGAGCCGGTGCGCCCCGAGTTGGTGGTCGAGGTGGGCTACGACGCCATGGAGGGCGAACGGTTCCGGCACACCGCGCAGTTCGTTCGGTGGCGGCCGGACCGCGACCCCCGATCCTGCCGCTACGACCAGCTTGAGCGGCCGATCCGCTTCGACGTGGACCAGGTACTGCGCGGCGATCCGACGGCCACCGTGGACCGAGCCGCCACCGGCTCGGCGTAGCCTGGCCGTCGACCCGATTCCGGAGGACCACGTGACCCGCACCGCCGACCAGCCTCGGATGGCGTCCAGCCGCCGGGTCCGTCGCACTCTGGCCGCCTTCGTCGTCGCCGCGCTGCTGACCGCCGGCTGCACGCTGCCGGCGTTCGCGCCGCGCACCGAGGTGGAGGGCGCGGCAGCCCCGACCGGCAGCGCACCGAACTGGAAGCCCTGCCCGGAGGTGCCCGACGAGTTGGTCGGGCGGGGCGCACCGAACATGCGCTACGAGTGCACCCGGATCGCGGTGCCCCGTGACTGGGGCACCGGCGGCGGGGCGAGCGCCGGCCCGGGCGCCGGGCAGACCTTCGAGATCGCCCTGCTGCGCGCCCGGTCCACCAAGCAGCGCGACCGGGTGGGCTCGTTGGTGATCAACCCGGGTGGTCCGGGTGGGTCCGGTGTCGACACCGCCGTCTACCTCTCCTTCGGCCCCCAGTTCGGCGGGCTGCCCGCCTCGATCACCGAGCGCTTCGACATCGTCGGCTTCGACCCGCGTGGGGTCTCCCGGTCCAGCCCGGTCAAGTGCATCTCCGACGCCGACCTGAACGCCAGCTTCGGTTTCGACCCGGACCCGGCGAGCCAGTCGGCATTCGACGGCTTCGTCGGTCTCAGCCAGCGGATCGGGCGCGGCTGTGGCGACCGCTACGGCGACCAGTTGCCGCTGTACGGCACCGAGCAGGCCGCCCGCGACATGGACGCGGTACGCGCCGCAGTGGGCGACGACAAGCTGACCTACCTCGGCTACTCGTACGGCACCCTGCTCGGTGCCACGTACGCCCAGCTCTACCCGCAGCGGGTGCGGGCGCTGGTGCTCGACGGCGCCGTCGACCCGCAGCAGCGGCTGGTCGAGGGCTCGGAAAGCCAGGCCCGCGGCTTCGAACGGGCCTTCACCAACTTCACCCGCTGGTGCGCGGCGAACGCCGGCCGCTGCCCGATCGCCCCGGACGCCCGCGCCGCCGTCACCTCGGCCATCGACAAGGCCAAGGTCTCCCCGGTACGCGGCGACGACGGGCGGGAGGCCACCGCCGGCTGGGTGTTCTACGCCGTCATCTCCTCGCTCTACACCGAATCCGGCTGGCAGGAGCTGGCCCAGGCGATCGACAAGCTGGCCGAGGGCGACCCGAAGGACGTGTTCCGACTCGCCGACGCGTACGCCGGCCGGGAGGACAACGGGCACTACTCGAACCTGTTCGACGCCAACCTGGCCATCAACTGCGCCGACGAGACGGAGAAGCCGAGCCGGCAGCAGATCCGGCAGTTGCAGTCCGAGTGGCGCGGGAAATACCCGCTGTTCGGGCCGGCGTTGGCGGTGGGCATGCTGAGCTGCGTCGAGTGGCCGGGCGGGCGGGACCCGTACCCGACCGGCAAGGCGAACGGCGCGCCGCCGATCGTGGTGGTCGGCACCACCGGCGACCCGGCGACACCGTACGAGCAGACCCCACGGCTCGCCTCGATGCTGGGCGTCGGTCGGGTGCTCACCTGGGAGGGCGAGGGACACACCGCCTACCCACAGACCTCCTGCATCACCAACGCCGTCGACGCGTACCTGATCGACCTGACCGTGCCACCGGAGGGGCAGCGCTGCCCGGCCCGCTGACCGGCTGGGTCGGCGGCAGTGGGGGCAGAGCGATCCCCTGCCGGGCGGCCAACTCCTCCAGCAGCGCCCGCATCCGGCGCACGTCGGCCTTGAGCTGCTCCTGCTCCTCATGCTCGAAGGCGTTGTCGTCGACGATCAGCCGGCTCGCGAAGTGCGCGGTGATCAGCGGGATGACCAGCAGGACCATTGTCGAGATGAGCAGCGCCGCCAACGTCCGGCCGGCCCAGGTGGTCGGCGAGATGTCGCCGTACCCGACGGTGGAGGCGGTCACCACCGCCCACCAGACGGCATCGGCCGGGCTGCGCTGCTCGACCTCCCCGTAGATGAAACCGGCCACCACGATCATCAGCAGGTACGAGGTGATCAGCGTGCGGGGCGAGTTGGCGAACCACACCAAAGCCCGGTATATCCACCGGAACGGCAGCAGCAGGAGCTCCATGCCGCCCCATGCTGCCCGTCGCCAGCAAGTTGCGCCGGCCCATCTGCCGCAAACTACCGACACCTGGCTTCTTCCACAGTGGACCTCACGCGGTTGAACGCCTTATCACACCCACGACATGAGATCTCAATGTCTACGTGACAAGACCACGTTCATCATCCACTTTTGCGATGCCGACATAGAACGCCGCGGCCATTGCCGAAAATTCGTTCGGATACGCCGCCATGCGTCGTCGCCCCTCCGTTGACCGCAACCAGGAGATGAGCCGGTCAAGGTACCCCTCGATCGGCCCCTCCCAGTCCGTGAAGTGATCATCCCGCAGGAGCGCCTCCAAGAATGCGAGGAAATCAGCCTCGGACGTCACCGTCTCGCTCAGCCGATCGAACTCGCCAGCAGCCTGCCCGGTCGACCCGAGGAAGTGGTCGATTTCCGAATTTCGTGAATCAGCGCCCAAGGCCCTGATCACCTCCGTTGACTCTACTCGTAGTTCCGTCCGACCCACAGCCAGCCAGCAGTGACAGGAAAACGATCAAGATCATCATATTCATCGTCGAGCATGTCTCGGATAGCTCTGGCGATAGATCCGAGATAGTCCCCTACATTTCGGTTCTCCCACTTCTCCCGCTGTTCCACCAGATCACTCCGTAATGCCACCACGAACTCAATCAGATCGTCGTGCGAGCGCACAGTCTCATCAAGGCCTACGTTCTCGCCCGATGCGTCCAAGAAAAAGCGGTCTACGTCATGCATCCCATCCCAATCTTTTGTGCCATGTCCGCTGCCACTTCGGATTTTTGGTCGAAGATTTGAGCGTGATCCGGTTACCACCATCGATCTCTGTGTTCTTTTTCCACTTCTTCTTCGGGTCGAATCGATCTTTGAAGACCTCACGCCCGGTCGCCCTTTTAGTCCTGATCGGTTTGTTGGCGATCTGATACGCCAGCAGGCGCCGGTTGTCGAGCGTGTACATCTTGCCATTCTCCTCGAAGACGCGAATGGCCGGGATGTTGAGGTTTTTGCCGCGCTTGAGATCCTCGGCCAGCTCGAGCAGTGTTCCCGGGCGATCACTGAACTGGTTTGAGGCCGAGTCCTGGGTGAAATGGATATCCCTCGCGTCCAGCTCACAGATCTCATCCGGACCGCCCTGATTGTGAACGAGGACGTCGGTGTCGCCGACCAGGACGTGATAGGTGTGGATGTCGTCGACAGTGAGGTTGTGCACCGTCGCGACCGCGCCATAGGCGACGACCGCGATGACGCTGACCCGAGCACCGTCCGGGCTCAGTAGCAGGTCACCCTGCCTCAGGTGCTCGGCGCGCAGCCATTCCTGCTGATTGCTGACCCAGAACGGGTGACCGTCGGTGGCGGTCACCGTGCCGTCGGCCATGCCGTCACTGTCGGAGTCGATGCTGATGTCGACCAGCGTTTTCTGCCCGCCGCCGGTGATCAGCGCGGTGACCGGCCGGGCGCCGCCCTTACCGGTCTCCGGGTCCGCCGCCCACACGACGTCGTCGAGGCGAATCTCCTCGATGGCCTTGTAGCTGCCGTCCGCCATCAGGACCTGGGTGCCGGGAAGGAAGCTGTTGCAGCCGCGGGGCGCTTTCCCCTTCACAGCCTTCTTGACCGCGCCGGCGCCACGAGCAGCTGTCTTCGCCTGCCGGACTCCCGGGACCATCGACGCGATACCCATGGCGCAGCCCGCAGTGTCGCCACCCGCGCAGGTCTTCGCGGTGTCGATCGCGCCTGCCACCGCCGACACGGCGGCGGCAGCGGCCGCCACCACCTGGGCCGGTGGTGGCAGTACCGCCGCCACCATGGCTATCCCGCCCGCGACCGCGGAGATCGTGCCCGCGTTGTTGACCACGGTCTTGACCGCCGACTTGGCAGCGCCGGCGACCGCGTTGCCGGCCCGGCTGGCGGCGCTCTTGATCTTTCCGAAGAAGAGGCCGTCCGGGTCGGCGAAGGTGACCGGGTTGTTGTTCGCGTACGCGAACGGGTGCATCCGCTGCGGGTCGTACTCGTCAGTCTCCGGGTCGACGGAGATGAACGCTCCGAGCGCCGCGTCGTAGAAGCGGGCACCCAACAGCGACAGGCCGGTCGGATCGCTGATGCCGCCGACGAAGCCCCGCTGGCCGGAGGGCCAGGTGCCGCCGGTGCCACCCGATCGGGCGTTCCCGAACGGGTCGGAGTATCGGACCGTGTCCACCCGGGTGACCGAGTTGACCGACCAGTGTGCCGAGTCGTGCTGGTCGGCGGCGAGCCAGGTCAGGTCCTTGGGGCCGGTCGCGGTGGACGCGGCCCGAGAGGCGACCGTGTCGCCGGCGTGCTCGTAGTACCGGGTCGCCGTGGTGTCCTGACCTTGGACGACCAGTTCCTGCCCGGCGACGAAGACGGTGGCCTGACCGTTCGGGTCGATCCGGGCGATCCGGTTGCCATCGGCGTCGTAGACCATCCGGGTCGTACCGCCCGGTCCGGTGATCTTCTGGAGTTTGCCCTGGGGGTTCCACTCCAGGTTCTCGGTGACCCCGTCGACCTTGCGGTAGGTGAGGTTGCCCGTGGCATCCCAGTCGTAGTGGTCCACCCGGCTGCCGGTGGTCACGGTCCGAACCGCGTGTGGCTGGGCGGCGTCGGCCGCGGCGTACCCGTAGTCGGAGGCGACACCGGTACGACGGTCGGTGACCGACTTGCGGGAACCGTCCGCGTGGTAGGCGTACGCCTTCCAGTACGGCGACTTACCGCCGATGCCGCCCGCGCTCGGATCCGCGGCACAGGCGGTGGCCGCCTGCGTCCACGCCTGGGTGAGCCGCCTCAACTGGTCGTACTGGAAGCACTGGACGTCACTGTCGCCAGGTCGAGGTTTGTCGTCGTTGTCGAGCGGCGTGTTCGCCATCGACAGGACGTTGCCCTCGGCGTCGTAGTCGTAGGAGAGGGCGGCGACGTTGTTGACCGACGCGTCCCGGTCGAAGTAGAACTCCTTGAGCCGACGGGTCGGGTCGTCGTAGACGTAGGTCTGGTACGCCTGCGGCTTGTTGTCGACCCCGAGGACGCGCTTCAGCACCTCGCCATAGGGCGAGTGGGTTGCGGCGTCGACGTAGACGGTGTTGGTTCCCGACGGGTACGACGTGCCCACGAGCCGGGTGACGTTGCCCAGGTCGTCGTATGTGCGGGCGATGACCTCCCGCTCCAGGGCACCGACCTTGGGAACGCTCATCCGGTCGGGCGATCCGTCTGCCTTGTAGGTGTACGTCGAGACGTACGTCCCGGCCGCCGTCCCCAGACCCGGCATCGCCGGGATGCGCGCCTCCTCGTCGGCGACCTGGTAGGCGTCGCTGTACTCGACGATCTCCCGGACGAACTGGTGTCCGTCGACTGTCGACACCTGCTTGGACAGGTGCCCCTTCGCCACAGTGTCGTACGCCCACTCGGCGGCGAGCTGGCCGTTCACCAGGCGCTTCTTCTGCCGTCCGAGGACGTCGTACTCGGTGGAGACCACGTCGTCGAGGTCGTTCTTCGAGGACGTGACGTCGTCGTTGTTGTCGTAGGTGAGGGTCGTCTCGCCCTTGTCCGGGTCGAGCGTGCGCACCTCCCGGCCGCGCAGGTCGTACCCGTACTGCCAGACCTTGCCGGTCGGGCCGGTCACTGTCGCCAGGTCGCCGCGCGGGGTGTACGTGTACTTCGTGGCGTCGTACCCGCCGCTCGGGGTGAGCCCGTGGAACTGCCGGAGCTCCGTGGTCCGGTCGTGGACGTCGCTGATGGTCGCGGTCGCCGTGCCGCCCCGCGGCGGGGTGACAGCCACCTGCCAGCCGTCCGGGTTGCCGCCGTAGCTGGTGACCGTCGCCCACAACTGGCTGTGGCCCGACCAGGTCCCCTCGTTGACGACCCGTCCGACGGCGTCATGACTCAGGACCGTGCGGACACGGTCCTCGCCCGGGTTCAGTTGCAGCAGCTCGTCACCCGGTGCGCCGGTGACGTACGCCGGACCTGCACGATGCGCCTCCAGGCCCCGGTCGTTGTAACCGGTCGACTCGACCAGGCGCTGCCCAGCGAGGGATGCCTCCTGCGTCTGGACCGGCCGGTACAGCGAGTCGAAGAGCCCGATCTCGGATATGTAGGTCTCGTTGGGTCCGAGTCGCTTGGTGGTGACGGCGAGCGGCCCGTCGGCACGTACCCGGTAGCCGAACTCCAGGTTCGGTGTCTTGGTCGCCTTGGCCCGGCCCGGCAGCCACACCTTGGTGAGCCGCCCCAACGGGTCGTGTGCCAGGTCGGTGCGCTTGTCGTTGGCGTCCACCACCGACGTCGGCTCGGCCCAGGCCGGCTGTTGGGTGGTGGTCGTCTTGTGTTGGAGCGGGTTGAGGGTGACCGTCTGGGTGACCGGCCCCGGGCCCGCGGGTGTGTACGTGGTGGTGGTGACCCCACCCCGGGCGTCCGTCGCACTTCCGATCCGCCCGAGCGCGTCGTAGCTGCTCCGGGAGGTGGTGACGTAGACGGGTCCGCCGTTCCAGGTGTCGAGGGTGTCCTCGCGGGTCACCAGGCCCTTGCTGGGGGCGGAGCCGTGAGTGTCCGAGCCGTCGTGGTAGGTCTTCACGTCGGAGATGACGTCCGCCGGGCGGGTCACCGTCCCGCCGCACTCCTTGGCGACCGTCTCCACCCGGGACACTGCCGCCCGGATCCACGCGGTGCCGTTCTTGGCGTACGTGGTCGTGCTGCAGGTCTCGTCACCGGTACGGTCAATGTCCCCCAGATCGGACACCTCCTCCGGTTGCCCGTCCTTCGTGTCATAGGTGGTGCGGGTCTCCGTCCGCGCCCACTTGTTCGGCGCGAGCAACTTGCGGGTCTTCTCCACCGACGGGCCGGTGAGGTACGCCCGGTCGGTACCACCGGAGTGACTGCGCGCGGCCGTCTGGCGGGTCCAGTACTGCGTGGTGGACGCCTCGACGACGGTCGACCCGTCGAGGGTCGCCTCCTCGAGTGGAGAACCGGCCAGCGCCGCGTGGTCCGAGAACGCGTTGGTCTCGGAGTCGGAAACCTGTACGTTGCGCCGGCCACCGCCTGGCAGCGGCTGGTCGTGCAGGCCCCGGTAGAACCGCTTCTGGGTGGTCAGCGGTACGCCCCGACCCGGCTCACCGACCTTCGTGACCACCTGGGAATAGCCACGCCACTGCCCGTACGTGCGGTGCTTCTTCTTGGCGAACTCGCCGTCGTCGTAGCCCCAGAGGACGGTCGTGCCACCCCCAGCGGTGCTGTACTCGTACTGGGTGGTGATCGCCGGCTGGTCGGCGGTGCGGTCGATCTCGGAGATCTCGGTGACGACGTACTTGTGGAACCAGTCCCGCTTCGGATCCGTGTAGCCATCCGGGGTCCAGTACACGGGGTAACAGAGCCGTGAGTTGGTCTCCGGTGAGCCCGGCAGGTCGTTCAGGTCGCAGTC
>NZ_JBEZGJ010000156.1:0-17493 GCF_040649965.1 Micromonospora sp. NPDC048843 | reverse complement strand
AGGGCTTCTTCTCTGTCGGGACGGCCGGATTCGAACCGACGACCCCTTGACCCCCAGTCAAGTGCGCTACCAAGCTGCGCCACGTCCCGCCCCCGCGTGGTTTCCCCCGCGGCAGCCGGTACAGCTTAGCGCAGCAGCTCCGGCTCGTCCGCACAGGCCCCACCGGCATCGCGACGAAGCCGAACCATCCCACAGGGAGCCACCGCACAACCCCTAAAGCGTCCTAGGAGGGTGGGGTTGGATAACGAAATGCCGGATGGGCAGGGGCGCCCATCCGGCATTTGGCAGAACCGGATCGCGTCAGCCGTGCGCCTTGCCTCGGCCGCCGGGGCCGAGCTTCTTGCGCGGGCGGACCGAGATCTCGATCGGGCTGCCCTCGTACCCGAATTCCTCGCGGAGCTTGCGCTCGACGAAGCGCTGGTAGCCGGCGTCCAGCGGACCGGTGGTGAAGAGCACGAACCGGGGCGGCGCCACACCGGCCTGCGTCGCGAACAGGATCCGCGGCGCCCGCCCACCACGCACCGGGTGCGGGGTGGCCTGCACCAGCGCGGTCAGCCACTGGTTGAGGTGCGCGGTCGGCACCCGGGTTTCCCAGCTGGCCAGCGCCTTGTTCAGTGCCGGTGCCAGCTTGTCCACGGCGCGGCCGGTCATCGCCGACAGGTTCAGCCTGATCGCCCAGGGGATGCGGCGCAACTCCCGGTCGATTTCCTTGTCCAGGTAGTACCGACGGTCGGCGTCGACCAGGTCCCACTTGTTGAACGCGATGACCAGCGCGCGGCCCGACTCGGTCACCATCGACAGGATCCGCTGGTCCTGCTCGCTGATCGGTTCGCTGGAGTCCAGCAGCACCACGGCCACCTCGGCGGCCTCGATCGCGCCGGCGGTACGCAGGCTGGCGTAGTACTCGGTGCCGCTGGCCTTGCCGACCCGCTTGCGCAGACCGGCCGTGTCGACGAGTTGCCAGGTCTGACCGCCGATCTCGACCAGGCTGTCCACCGGGTCCACAGTGGTGCCCGCCACCGAGTCGACGACCGCCCGCTCCTCGCCGGAGAACCGGTTGAGCAGGCTGGACTTGCCGACGTTCGGCCGCCCGACCAGCGCCACCCGGCGCGGTCCGCGCGGACGGTTCTCCACGATCGCCGGTGCCTCCGGCAGCGCGGCGAGGATTGCGTCCAGCAGGTCGCCGGAGCCGCGTCCGTGCAGCGCGGAGACCGGGAACGGCTCACCGAGGCCGAGTGACCACAGCGAGGTGGCCTCCATCTCGATGGAGTTGTTGTCGGCCTTGTTGGCCACCAGGATCACCGGCTTGGCGCTGCGCCGCAGCATCTTCACCGCTGCCTCGTCCACGTCGGTGGAGCCCACCATCGCGTCGACCACGAAGAGCACCACGTCGGCGGTGACGACCGCCGTCTCGGCCTGCGCCGCGATGGCCGCGGCCCGGTCCTTCGCGTCCGGTTCCCAACCACCGGTGTCCACCACTGTGAACGCCCGGCCGTTCCACTGCGCGTCGTACGGGACCCGGTCGCGGGTCACGCCAGGGACGTCCTCGACGACCGCCTGCCGGCGACCGATGATCCGGTTGACCAACGTCGACTTGCCCACGTTGGGGCGACCGACCACGGCCACCACCGGCTGCGGGCCGCTCGGTTCCTCGACGGCGACCTCAGGCTCCCGCAGCTCGACCCACCCAGCACCCTCGCTCATGCCGCTCCTCCGCTTCGCTCCGGAGCGTCCTGAGACACAACCGCACTGATCCCGATGATTCGCTCGCTGCGCTCGCTCATGCCACGCCCCGCTCGGTGAGCATCTCGCGCAGCCGCGCCACGACCTCGTCGATGCCCAGCTCGGTGGTGTCCAGCACCACCGCGTCGGGCGCCTGGGCCAGCGGGTTGACCTTGCGGGTCGAGTCGAGGCGGTCCCGCCGGGCCAGATCCGCGGCCGTGGCCGCCACGTCGGCGGCGTCCTCGGCGCTGCGCCGGGCGGCACGGGCCGCCTCGGAGGCGGTCAGGAAGACCTTCAGGTCAGCGTCCGGCGCGACGACCGAGCCGATGTCGCGACCCTCGACCACCATCCGACGAGCGTTGGCGATCATCTCGCGTTGCCGGGCGACGAGCAGCTCGCGGACAGCCGGCACGGCGGCGACGGCGGATACCGCCCCGGTCACCTCCGGGCCCCGGATATCCGCGTCCACGCCCACGCCGTCGACGGTCACGGCGTACCCCTGCGGGTGGGTGCCGATGTGCAGCTTGACCTCGCTGGCGACCTTGGCCACCGACGCGGCGTCGGCGAGGTCCACGCCGGAGCGCAACACGGCAAACGTGATCGCCCGGTACATCGCCCCGGTGTCCAGGTAGCGCGCACCGATCGCGACGGCGAGCCGCCGCGACACGGTGGACTTACCCGAGCCGGACGGCCCGTCCACAGCGACCACACATCGCCCGGTCCGTACGTTTTCCTCCACCGTGTCCTCCTCAGCCCGTACCTCACGGATCGCCCGGTGATCTGGCGCCGCAAGCGGTTGTCAATCGTCATCAATCATGCCCGGGCCCATTGGCGGACCCGCGCGCGACGCCGCCGGAGGCGACCCACGCCACCCGGGCGGCCGCGTCCCGGCCATCGGTGGAGCCTACCGGCTGCCGTACCCCGAACTCGGGGGTCAGTCACCCACCACGTTGAACAGGGCGGCGACCTCGGCGTTGGTCAGCCGCCGGATCCGTCCGGTCCGCAGGTCACCGAGCCGAATCGGCCCGATCGAGGTACGGACCAGCCGGGTGACCGGGTGACCGACCTCATCCATCAGCCGCCGGACGATGTGCTTGCGCCCCTCGTGCAGGCTCAGTTCCACCTGGGCGGATTTGCCGAGAGTGTCGACCACCTTGAACGAGTCGACCTTGACCGGCCCGTCCTCCAGCTCGACGCCGGCCAGCAGCCGCTTGCTCAGGTTGCGCGGGATCGGCCCGACCACCTCGGCGAGGTACGTCTTGAGCACCTGGTACGAGGGGTGCATGAGCTTGTGCGCGAGGGTGCCGTCGTTGGTGAGCAGCAGCAGGCCCTCACTGTCCGCGTCGAGCCGACCGACGTGGTAGACCCGCTGCTCCAGCCGGGCGCCGATGAAGTCGGCCAGCTCGTTACGTCCCTTTTCGTCCGCCATGGTGGTAACCACCCCACGCGGCTTGTTCATCGCCACGTAGACCAGGCGAATGTCGACCTGGAGGCGCTCCCCGTCCACGTGGATCACGGAGGTGGCCGGGTCGACCTTGTCACCGAGCTTGGCGACCCGCCCGTCCACCGTGACCCGGCGGCGGAAGATCAGGTCTTCGCAGGCACGCCGGGAACCCACGCCGGCGGCGGCGAGCACCTTCTGCAGGCGCTCAGCCCCCTCGTAGACGGGCGCGTCGGCTTTGGGGGAACGGTTATCGGGTCGCATCAGCAAGCTCTTCTACGTCGTCGGGCAGGAAGGGTGCGAGGGGCGGCAGCTCGTCGACAGTGTTCAGCCCGAGCTTCTCCAGGAACAACGTGGTGGTCCGGTAGAGGAACGCCCCGCTGTCCGTTTCGGTGCCGCACTCCTCGATGAGGCCACGGGTGACCAGCGTACGGATGACCCCGTCGCAGTTCACACCCCGGATGGCTGAGATTCGCGAACGGGTCACCGGCTGCTTGTACGCAACCACGGCGAGCGTCTCCAGCGCCGCCTGGGTCAGCCGCACGGACTGCCCGTCCAACACGAACCGCTCAACGTACGTAGCGTATTCCGGCCGGGTGTACAGCCGCCACCCGCCGGCCGCCCGGCGCAGCTCGAACCCGTGCCCGGCCGCTGTGTAACCGGCGGCGATCTCGTCGAGCATCGGCCCGACCCGTTCGGCGGGTTGCTCCAGCACCTGCGCCAGCACCAGCTCGCTGACCGGCTCGTCGACGACCAGCAGGATCGCCTCCAACGCGCCGCGCAACTCGGGGTCGGACAGCTCGGGCGCGGGCTCCGGCGCGACAGGCGCCCGCCGCCGCCCCGCCAGCTGCCGCCGGGGTACGCCCCCAGCGCCACCCGACTCCCCCACCGTGGCGTCCGTCACCCCACCGAGGTCCGGCCCCACCCCGTCCGGGGTCGCCTCACCGCGATCTGGCTCACCCTGGCCCACCTCGTCCGAGGCCACCTCAACGGGATCGGACCCACCCGGGGCCACCTCGGCAGGCTCTGGCCCGCCGGCAGCGACCTCGACAGGGCCTGGCCCGTCTGCGGCCACCTCGACAGGGCCTGCTCCACCCGGGCTCACGCCGTCTGGGCCCCGCTCATCCGGGTCACCCTGCGCGGAAGCCGACGCGACCACGTCCGACTCGGCGAAGTTGGCGGCAGCGTCGGATTCCGGTCGGGGCGCTGCCGCTTTGGGTTCTTCGGTCTCCGGTGGTGCGGCTGACTCGTCCGGCTCCGTGGGGGTGTCGGTGGCGGACGGGCGGGGGCGGTCCCACGGGGGCACCCAGGCGGCGGCCTGGTCGGCCAGCGAGTCCCGACGTTGCTCGTCACTCATCCCGCGCACCCTCCGTCGTTCCCGTCCCGTCCGACCCGCCGGCCTCCCGCGTCGGCACAGGGTCAGCCCCCGCCGGCCCAGGTTCTGCCCCCGCCGGCCCAGGTTCTGCCCCCACCGGCTCAGGCGCACTCCCCGCAGGCTCGGCCCCCGCAGGCTCAGCCCCCGCCGGCTCAAGCTCAGCCCCCGCCAGTTCAGGTTCAGGCCCAGGTGACTCCGGGTCGGCCGGGGTGCCGGCGTACTCGTCGACGTGCAGCTCGGTGTCGGCGTCGACCGGGCCGGTCCAGCGCACTGTCAGCTCCTCCAGGGCCTGCTCCTGCACGAACGACACCAGGCCCTCCCGGTACAGCTCCAGCAACGCGAGGAACCGGGCCACCACCTCCAGGGTGGCCTCGCAGTCCGCGCAGAGCAGCGAAAACGTGGCGGTGCCGGCCCGGCGCAGCCGGGCGGCGAGGATCGCCGCGTGTTCCCGGACACTGACCCGGACCATGTGCACGTGGGCGATGGAGACCTCCGGCACCGGCTTCGGGGTCATCGCCTTCACGGCCAGCTTCAGCAGCCGCTGGGGGCCGATGCCGAGCACCAGATCGGGCAGCGCCTCGGCGTAGCGGGCCTCCAGGCTGACCGCACGCGGATAGCGTCGGCCGCCCACGGCCTCCAGCTCGGCGATGTGCGCCGCCGCCTCCTTGTACGCCTTGTACTGCAACAGCCGGGCGAAGAGCAGGTCCCGTGCCTCCAGCAGGGCGAGGTCGGCCTCGTCCTCCACCTCGGCGGCGGGCAGCAGCCGGGCCGCCTTCAGGTCGAGCAGGGTCGCGGCGATGAGCAGGAACTCGCTGGCCTCGTCCAGGTCCCAGTTGTCGCCCATCGCCCTGATGTAGGCGATGAACTCGTCGGTGACCGTGTGCAGGGCCACCTCGGTGACGTCGAGTTTGTGCTTGCCGATCAGTTGCAGCAGCAGGTCGAACGGGCCGGTGAAGTTGGCCAGCCGCACTGTGAAGCCGGTGGCAGCCGGGTCAGCGGGCTGCACACCGTCGACCACTGCCGCGTCGGCGGTCTGGGGCGGGTCGAGGGGTGGCGCGGTCACCGGACGACCGTAGTCCACGAGGCGGGCAATGGGCGTTCCGGCTACCGCTCCGACTGGGCGGCGATCACCTCGCGGGCCAGTTGACGGTAGTTACGTGCCCCGGAGGAGGCCGGGTCCATCGTCGTGATGGGGGCACCGGCCACGGTGGACTCGGGGAACTTCACCGTCTTGGTGATGACCGTCTGGTAGACCTTGTCGCCGAACGCCTCCACCACCCGTTGGAGGACCTGGCGGCAGTGCGTGGTGCGGCTGTCGTACATGGTGGCGAGGATGCCTTCGAGCTCCAGGTCGAAGTTGAGTCGCTCGCGCACCTTGTCGATGGTGTCCAGCAGCAGTGCCACACCGCGCAGGCTGAAGAACTCGCACTCCAGCGGGATGAGCACGCCGTGCGCGACGGTCAGCGCGTTGATCGCCAGCAGGCCGAGTGACGGCTGGCAGTCGATCAGGATGTAGTCGTACTCCTTGCGGACCGTGCGCAGGACCCGGGCGAGGGCCATCTCCCGGGCGACCTCGTTGACGAGCTGGATCTCGGCGGCGGAGAGGTCGATGTTGGCCGGCAGCAGGTGCAACCCCGCGACGTCGGTCTTGATGACGACGTCCTCGGCGATGATGTCGTCCTGCATGAGCAGGTTGTAGATGGACAGGTCGAGGTTGTGCGGGTTGACGCCCAGGCCCACCGAGAGCGCGCCCTGCGGGTCGAAGTCGACGAGCAGCACCTTGCGGCCGTACTCCGCGAGCGCGGCGCCCAGGTTGATGGTGGTGGTCGTCTTACCGACGCCACCCTTCTGGTTGGCCATCGCGATGATGCGCGCGGGGCCGTGCCGATCGGTGGGCATCGGCTCCGGGATGGGCTTGCGCATCGTGTAGGCAGCCGGGTCCGCAGGACCCAGGTCCGCGCCGAGCGTGGCCTGCTGCTCGCGGAGCTCCGACGTCCAGGTCTCGGCACGGTCACCGTTGCCAGCCATGTGCTCGTTGCCCCCTCCCGACGACCCACCCGGCGTCGGAGCCGTCCGACGTCCTTCGCGGCGCCGCTGCGCACCCCGGTCGTGTCGCTCCAGGAGGTCCGCGCCGATGCCGACTGTACGCCACCGACCAGCAGGGGGTTCGGCACCGGCCCGGCGTGTCGGCGTCGACAGCGACCGGTTCAACCCTGGGCGCGGGGATGCGCGGTCGCGTACACCTCGCGCAACCGCTCCACGGTGACCAACGTGTAGACCTGGGTGGTGGTCACCGACGCGTGGCCGAGCAGCTCCTGGACCACCCGGACGTCGGCGCCGCCGTCGAGCAGATGGGTGGCGTAGGAGTGGCGCAGGGTGTGCGGGGAGACCGCTGCCGGCCCGTCGACGGGCAGCCCGGCCCGGTCGGCGGCGCGGCGCAGGATGCCCCAGGCGCCCTGGCGGGACAACGCTCCGCCGCGGGCGTTGAGGAACACCGCCGGGGTGCCGCGGCCGGCGGCGGCCAGCCCGGGACGGGCCCGGACCAGGTAGGCGCGCACGGCGTCGACGGCGTACCCGCCGATGGGCACCAGCCGCACCCGGCCGCCCTTGCCGCGCAGCAGCGCCGTGCCGTCGTCGGTGTCGAGGTCGTCCACTGCGGCGCCGACCGCTTCGGAGATGCGCGCGCCGGTGCCGTACAGGAACTCCAGCAGCGCCCGGTCGCGCAGCGCGAGGGGCGCGTCGTCGCCGGTCGCGGTGATCGGGCCGGCGGTCTCCAACAGCCGGACCACGTCGTCGACAGGGAGCGCCCGGGGCAGCCGCCGGGGCGGCGTGGGCGGGCGGACGTCGCGGCTCGGGTCGACGCCGGCCAGGCCCTCGCGCAGCGCGAAGCGGTGCAGGCCCCGCACCGCGCTGGCCGCGCGGGCGGCGGAGGAGACGGCGAGGGGCGGGTGCGCGTCGTCGCCGGCGCGCAGCCGCGCCAGGTGCGACTCGACGAGGCCGGCGCCGACCGACGCGAGGTCGGTGACGCCGGCATCGGCCAGGGTGGCGAGATAGCGGTCCAGATCCCGACGGTACGAGGCGAGCGTGTTCGCGGAGAGGCCACGTTCGACGGTCAGGTGGTCGAGGTAACCGCGAACGGCACGGCGCAGCGCCGGCGTGGGTGCGGTGCCCACGCCGGCGGAGTCCGTGCCGCTGGTCAGCCCGCCACCGTTCAGGCCAGTGCGTCGGCCAGCGGGAGCACGTCCATGCCGTGCGCCTCGGCGACCGGGCCGTAGGTGACCTGCCCGGCGTGGGTGTTGAGGCCCAGCGCCAGCGCCGGGTCGTTGCGCAGCGCGTCGCGCCAGCCCTGGTTGGCCAGCTCGAGGGCGTACGGCAGTGTGACGTTGGTCAGCGCGTACGTGCTGGTGTTCGGCACCGCGCCGGGCATGTTCGCGACGCAGTAGAAGATCGACTCGTGCACCTTGTAGACCGGGTCGGCGTGCGTGGTGGGGCGCGAGTCCTCGAAGCAGCCGCCCTGGTCGATGGCGATGTCGACGAGCACGCTGCCCGGCTTCATCCGGGAGACCAGCTCGTTGGAGATCAGCGTCGGGGCCTTCGTGCCGGGCACCAGCACCGCGCCGATGACCAGGTCGGCGTCGAGCACGGCGCGCTCGACCTCGTAGGCGTTGGACGCGACGGTCTGCAGGTGGCCCCGGTAGATGGCGTCGGCCTGCCGCAGCCGGGCGACGTTCTTGTCCAGCAGCAGCACCTCGGACTGTAGGCCCAGTGCGATGGCGGCGGCGTTCATGCCGGAGACGCCGGCGCCGATGACCACGGTCTTGGCCGCGTACACGCCGGAGACACCGCCGGGCAGCACACCGCGCCCGCCGCCGGTGCGCATCATGTAGAAGGCGCCCATCTGCGGGGCGAGCCGGCCGGCCACCTCGGACATCGGGGCGAGCAGCGGCAGCGACCGGTCGGGCAGCTCGACGGTCTCGTACGCGATGCCGGTGACCCGGCGGTCGATGAGCGCGTCGGTGCACTCCTTGGAGGCGGCCAGGTGCAGGTAGGTGAAGAGCACCTGCCCCTCGCGCATGCGGTGGTACTCCTCGGCGATCGGCTCCTTGACCTTGAGCACCAGCTCGGCGGTCTCCCACACCTCGTCGGCGGTGGTGAGGATCGTCGCGCCGGCGGCGGCGAACTCCTCGTCGGTGATGCTGGAGCCAACCCCGGCGCCGGACTCGACGAAGACCTGGTGGCCGCTGCGGGTGAACTCGTTGACACCCGCTGGCGTGATCGCCACGCGGTACTCGTGGTTCTTGACCTCGCGTGGGATTCCGACCTTCACGATGCAGACACCTCTCTTCGGGGCTGCTCTCCCCCGACTGCTCGGTGCCACGACGGCCCCTTTGCCATCGCGGTACACCGGTCCTGCGGCGGCAGTCTAGGCGCGCCCGGCGCCGCCGCGAGCCAGCACAGTGGCATCCGGTGCCCGGGTGTCCTGACGATGTGTCAGGGCACCGCCGGGATTCAGCGGTCGAGCGTCACCTCAGCCGACAGGACAGTGTTTCACCATTATCGTCCCATCTGCCGGGCGGCGGTGCGGACAGCCGGCGAGTGGATCACTAGTGTGTCCGCCCATGACCACTCCTCCTTACCAGCCCGGTTACCCCCAGCCGGGGTACCCCCAGGGCGTCTCCGACAAGAGCAAGATCGTCGCGGGCGTCCTCGGCATCCTGCTCGGCACCTTCGGTGCCGGTCGGTTCTACACCGGACACACCAAGATCGCCGTTCTTCAGCTCGTCGTGAGCCTGGTGACCTGCGGCCTCGGCGCTTTCTGGGGCCTCATCGACGGCATCCTCATCCTGGTCAACGGCGGCACGGACGCGCAGGGCCGTCCGCTGCGCGACTCCTAGAGCAGACAGCGAAAGGGGCCCCGCGGCTGACCGCGGGGCCCCTTTTCGTGCGTACTCCCCCACCGGGCTGGACCGGCGGCGACGCTCAGCGCGGCAGCGGCGCGTCCGCCCGACGCAGAGACGTGAAGCCGGTGTCCCGGGCGCGGGCCGCGGCCAGCAGCCCGGCCACCGCGGACGCGTTGGTGATCTCACCGGCCAGGACCATGGCGACCGCCTCGTCCAGGTCGATCCGGACGACCTGGAGGTCGGCCTCCTCGTCGTGGCGCTCGTGCCGCTCGTCGGCCGGCACGTCGGCGAGGTCGCGGGCCAGGAACACCCGCACGATCTCGTTGGTGAACCCCGGCGAGCTGTGCAGGTCCACCAGCACGTCGACCCGCGCGGCGGTGAGGTCGGCCTCCTCGGCCAACTCCCGCAGCGCGGCCACCGGCAACTCCTCGCCGGAGACGTCCATCAGACCGGCCGGCAGCTCCCACAGGTGCCGCCCGACCGGGTGCCGGTACTGCCGGATCAACACCACCTGGCCGGCGTCGTCGAGCGCCACCACTGCCACCGCCCCGACGTGCCGGACGAGGTCCCGCAGCCCGGTCCCACCGCCCGGCATGGTCACCTCCTCGGTGACCACGTCGAAGATCCGCCCCCGGTACCGCTCCTCCCGGGAACGCACCTCGTAGCGGTGCTCAAGGTTGCTCACGCCGCCGCCTCGCTGCGCCCGACAACGCTGCTGGTTCGCTCGCTCACGAGGCCGACGACGCCTTCGTCGCGGCGCCGTTGCGGGCGGCCTTACGCGTCGTCGGGGCCTCCGCCGCCGCGTCCAGATCGACCGGAAGCTGGTCGGCCTGCGAGTACGCCACCGCCGCCTTGACGAACGAGGCGAACAGCGGGTGCGGGCGGGTCGGGCGGCTCTTCAACTCGGGGTGCGCCTGGGTGGCCACGAAGAACGGGTGCAGACTCCGGTCCAGTTCGATGAACTCGACCAGCCGGCCGTCCGGCGAGGTGCCGGAGATGTGCAGGCCCGCCTTCGTCAGCGCGTCCCGGTAGGCGTTGTTCACCTCGTACCGGTGCCGGTGCCGCTCGCTGATCTCGGTGCTGCCGTACGCCTCGGCGACGATCGAGCCCTCGGTCAACGTCGCCGGGTACGCGCCCAGCCGCATGGTGCCGCCCAGGTCACCCCGACCGGCGACGATGTCCTCCTGGTCGGCCATCGTGGCGATGACCGGGTGCGCCGCCTGCTCGTCGAACTCCAACGAGTTGGCACCGTCCAGGTCGGCCAGGTGCCGGGCCACCTCGATGGTCATGCACTGCAGACCGAGGCAGAGGCCCAGCAGCGGGATGCCGGCCTCACGGGCGTACCGGGCGGTGCCGATCTTGCCCTCGATGCCGCGGACGCCGAAGCCGCCGGGGATGAGGATGCCGTCCACGCCGGCCAACGCCGCCGCGGCGCCGGCCGGGGTGACGCACTCGTCGCTGGGCACCCAGCGCAACTGCACCCGGGCCCGGTGGCCGAAGCCCGCCGCCCGGATCGCCTCACTCACCGACAGGTACGCGTCAGGCAGGTCGACGTACTTGCCGACCACAGCGACGGTGACTGTGTGCCGGGGGCGGTGCACCCGCTCCAGCAGGTCGTCCCAGCTGGCCCAGTCCACGTCCCGGAAGGAGAGGCCGAGCCGGCGCACCACGTACGCGTCGAGCCCCTCCCGGTGCAGCACCTTCGGGATGTCGTAGATGCTCGGGGCGTCCGGTGCGGCGACGACCGCCTCGGCGTCCACGTCGCAGTAGAGCGACAGCTTCTCCTTGAGCTTCACCGGGATCTCCCGGTCACAGCGGAGCACTATCGCGTCCGGCTGGATACCGATGTTGCGCAGCTGCGCCACCGAGTGCTGCGTCGGCTTGGTCTTCAGCTCACCCGAGGGCGCCAGGTACGGCACCAACGAGACGTGCAGGTAGAAGCAGTTGTCGCGCCCCAGGTCGTGGCGGACCTGACGGATCGCCTCCAGAAACGGCAGCGACTCGATGTCGCCGACGGTGCCACCGACCTCGGTGATCACCACGTCGGGGACCTGGCCGTCCTCGTCCGGGTCGGCCATCGCCAGGATCCGCGACTTGATCTCGTTGGTGATGTGCGGGATGACCTGGACGGTGTCGCCCAGGTACTCGCCGCGCCGCTCCTTGGCGATCACGTCGGAGTAGATCTGACCGGTGGTGACGTTCGCCTTACCGGACAGCGCCCGGTCGAGGAACCGCTCGTAGTGCCCGACGTCGAGGTCGGTCTCGGCGCCGTCCTCGGTGACGAAGACCTCACCGTGCTGGAACGGGTTCATCGTTCCCGGGTCGACGTTCAGGTAGGGGTCGAGCTTCTGCATCACCACGCGCAACCCGCGCGCTGTCAGCAGGTTGCCGAGGCTGGAGGCGGTGAGGCCCTTACCCAGCGAGGAGGCGACGCCCCCGGTGACGAAAATGTGCCTGGTCGTCCGTGCTGATGGGGCCAAGGCCTGCTCCCGTGTCGTCTGTCGCGGTCATGCAGACCGCCGTGCTTGATCAGCAAAGTGATCACGCGATCCACGGGATTCGACGGTAACACCTCCCGGGCGGGTACCCGCAGGCCGCACCCCGCCTGCGACACCTCCGGGCCATCCGGACGAGGCCCGCCGCTCAGGACGCGGCAACCTCCGTCGATGACCGGGAGGCCTGCCGGGGCGCTACGGGCACCGTCGGCGCGGCGTCCGGCGTCGACCCGCTCGCTGTCGGCTCGGCCGGTTCGTCGGCGTCCCCGCGGGGCTCGCCCGGGGTGTCCGACGGCGGTTGGGCGACCTTCGCCGGTGCGCTCGGGGTCGGGCCGGTGATCGGACGGGGATGCACGGCGCCCAGTGGCCCACCGCCGCCGGTCGGACCGTCGCCCCCACCGACCGGGCCGACCCCGCCGGACCCCGAGTCGTCGTCGGCGCCGTTGGCCCGGGAGCGGCCCGCCACCGGGCGGGTCCGGTCCGCGGCGTGCCCGAGCACCCGCAGCGACGCCAGGGCGGCCATCGGCACCACCAGGGCGGCGGCGGCACCCATCACGTCCAGGGCCGCGCCGTCGAGCACACCACCGAGCACCGCGGCGACCACGGTGCCGGCCAGCGCGGCCCGGACCGCCGGGTAGATGCCGAACAGCCGCATCAGCCCACCCCACGGCTGCAACAGGGCGAACCACACCAGCAACCCGCCGGCCAGCGCCAGCACCGTCAGCGGGCTGTTGACCAACGTCTCGAAGTTCTCCGTGCTGGAGCGGTGCACGGCGAACCCGCCGGTGCCGTCACCGAGCGCGGAGAGGAACCGGCCCAGGCTGCCCCGCTCCGCCGCAGGGCGGCGCAGGTCCACCACGGCGAACCCGATACCGACCGCCAGTGCGGCCATGGCGGCCCAGGCCAGCCGGCTGATCGTCAACCAGCCACCGGCGCTGATCACGGCGGCGACGCTCACCCCGGCGGTGAGCGCTATCGCGCCGACCGGGTCGGCGCCCAGGTACGGGCTGCCGACCACCACCACGGCGAGGCCACCCACCGCCACCATCACCGCTGGCCGCCAGCCCCGGGGCACCCGTTGGGCGAACCAGCCGCCGGTGACCAACGCACCGGCGAGGAACACTCCCAACCCCACAGTGCTCAGCCCGGCGTACCGGCCGCCCTGCAACGCGGAGTAGCCGACCACGCTGTTGAGCTGGAGGCGGGCCCCGGTGAGCACGTCCAGCCCCACCACGAGCGTGGTGAGGCCGGCCACCGCGCCGAGCGGCCCGAGGGTGTTCGCGTACCCGGGGGCGAACCGCACCGCCGCGGTGCCGGCGGCCACCAGCAGCGCGGTAACCCCGGCGAAGATCCACCCAGGGTGCTCACCGCGCCACCAGGGCACCGCGTCGGTCAGCAGCGCCGCCGGCACCGTCAACGCCGCGGCGACCAGCAGCAGCTCCATCACCGCCACGACCCGCCCGGAGACGGGCGTCGGGCCGGCCGGGCCGGCGTGCGGACGGGCCCGGCGCAGCAGCGGCAGGATCGCGAGGGCCAGCAGCACCTGCACCCCGGCGAGCACCGCGAAGAACACCCCCGAGACGGAACGCTGGGCGGCCGCCTCCCGGTCGGCGTTCGCCGGAGCGTCGATGGCCTCGGTCAGGTCGGCGGGACGGCCGCCGGTGCTGACCGCCGGACGGCCGAGGAAGAGCCGCTCCGGCATGGGCCGGCCCAACGCGGCGAGGGCGGTCGGCGCGAGGTCGACAAGTTGCAGGTACCCGTCCCGGCCGGTGCTGGCCGAGGTGAGCCACCCCCGCTCCCAGCCCGGCCCGTCGGCGACCGCCACGTGCAGCCGGGCCGGCTGGGTGGTGTCGGAGATCCCTGCGACCAGCACCAACGACCGTGGGGGTCGCGCCGCCAGCACCCGGGCCAGCTCGGCGTCCGCCGCGCGGGCCTCCTCGGCGCGGGTGGCCGGGTCGGTCCCCTTGACAGTGCCGAGGTCGACGATGCTCAGTACACACGAGCCGAGCAGCGGCCGCGGGTCGGTCGGCAGCCCCGAGGCGTACCGGTCGACGCGGCCGAACGGTCGGGCGGCGGCCACTGCCGCGCCCGGACCCACGGCCACGGAGCACCGCACCGACTCGGACAACGAGCCGGGCATCGCGCCCCAGGGCAACCGCTGCTGGTTGTACTGGACCACGCTCTCCTGGTCGGGCAGGTTCGCGCCGATGCCGTCCGGTTGTTCCACTGTCACCGCCGCCGACGGGCAACCGTCGACAGACCGGCTGCCGTTCCACGCGGCGAAGCTGCCCGCGCCCAGTGTCAACCAGCCGTCCACCGGGCAGGTGGGCCGGTGCGCGGAACGCACCGACAGTGAGCCGATCGAGCCGTCCTGGGCCATCCGCCACAGCGTCGGGGTGCTCTGCGGATCCACGTCATCCCAGCGCAGCCCGGCGATCCCGGCGAGCACCACGAAGTCGGCGGTGCGTTGCGGGGTGCCCTGGGGTGGGCGGGCGGCGAGCGCGGTGACGCCCAGCGCCACGACGAGCACTGTCAGCAGGGCGGGGGCGATTCGGCGCAACATCACCGGTGTCCCGTTCTCGGGGCGTCGGAGCCCGGGGCGGCCGCCGGACCGCCGGGGTTCCCGGCCAGCTCGGCGTAGAGGGCGGCAAGCGTGGCGACGGTGTCCGCCTCGGTCGGCCACGTCGCCGCCCGTTCGGCGCCACGCCGGCCCAACTCCGCCCGCGCCGCCGGGTCGTCCAGCAACGCGCGTACGGCCGCGTCGACGGCGTCCACATCACCGGCGGGGACCAGCGTGGCCGCGTCGCCGACCAGGTCCGGGAGCCCGCCGACAGCGGTGGCCACCAGTGGCACGCCAGCGCGCAGCGCCTCCTGGGCGAAGAGCTGCCGCGCCTCCCAGTCGCTGGTCACCACCGCCAGATCGGCGCCGGCGAGCAGGTCGGCCACGTCGGTGCGGTGCCCCAGCAGGGTCACCGGGGCACGGGCGGCGGAGGTCCGCGCGGCGAGCGGCAGATACGCCGGCCCGCTGCCCGCGATCACCACGACCGGCGGTGGGGTACGCGTACGCCAGCGGGCCGCCGCGTCGATCAGCACGTCGTAGCGCTTCTGCGGGTGCAACCGACCGACCGAGACGATCAGCGGCTGGTCCGGGCGGACGCCGAACTCGGCGCGGACGGCCGCCGGGCGTCGACGCGGCGCGGGCAGCGCCGGCGCGGCGACCGGGGCCAGCCGGGCGTCGGCGGCACCCACCTCGGCGGCCCGTCGCACCAGGTCATCGGAGGCGCCGAGCGCCACCCGGACGCCCCGGGCGACAACCCGTTCGACGAGCCGGGACACCCCGCCCCGCAGCCCCCCGGCGAGCACCGCGTTGTGCCAGGTGACGATCACCGGGGCGGCCGGGCGGGCCAGCACCGCGACCAACCCGGCCCGCAGACCGTGCGCGTGCACCACGTCGACGTGAGCGGCGGCCAGCGCCCGGCGCAGCGCGAGCACCGCCCGCGCGTCGGCCGGCGTCGGGCTGGCCGGGATCTCCACCGGCTCGAACCGTGCACCCGCGCCGGTGAAGTCGAACTGCTCCTGAGTGGCGGCGGGCCCGCAGACCAGGACCGTGGTGCCGCCCGCGACGAGGCCACGGGCCACCGAACGGACGTGTTGGCCGACCCCGCCGGTGCTGGACGCGAGCACCAACGCGACGGTGCCCGACCAGCCGGCAGGCAGAGCTGGCTCAGTCATCGCGTCGCCGTCTCCTTCCCGTCGCCCCGCTGCGCGGAGCCCGCGCCCGGTGTCGGCGCACCGCCGGACGGCCCCCGCCGGCCCAGACGCCGCAGCACCCCGGCGAGCAGTGGCTGTACGTCCCGCCGGTCGACGAACCAGACCACGGCGAGGAACACAACCCCAACCAGAACCCCGGACAGCATGCCCTGACCGAACGCCGCCGCCGTCGTCGGGGTGCCGCCGTCCAGCTGGTCGAGCCAACGGCTGAGGCCGAACCCGGCGAGCCCGGCGAGCACACCGGCGAGGCCACCGGACGCCCCGGCCCGTGCCGCTCCCGCGAGGGCGGGACGGCCGGCGCTGCGCGACACCGCCAGGAGCAGCAGGGCGCCGAGCACCAGCATCCCCACCGAGTTCGCGGACGTCACAGCGAGCACCCGGTCCCGCAAAGGCAGCACCGCGCCGAGCAGCAGGACGACGGCCGGCACCACCAGGAAACCGACCGCCGTGGCGAGCGTCGCCGCCCGGGTCTCACCCCTGGCGTAGAGCGCCCGGGTGAGCACCGCGAAGAGGCCGTAGCCGACCAGGCCGGGGGCGTACCCGATGATCGCGGCGGCGGCGGTCGACGCGGTGTCCGACGGGAAGAAGAAGTGTCCGACCGGCCCGGCGGTCCCGATCAACGCGGCCGTGCCGAGGCAACTGAACAGGAGCACACCACGGACGGCCGGCGCCAGGGTCGTGCGGTAGGTGCGCTCGTCCCCGGCGGCCCGCGCCGCCGCCAGGGTCGGGTAGGCGGCGATGGCCAGCGGCACCGCCAGCACCGCCCACGGCAACAGGTAGACGGTCTGCGCCAGGTTGTAGACGCCCGGGTTGCTCCGCGCGCCGGCGGTGACCTGGTTCAGGCTGACGATCAGAGCGATCTGCTGGGTGGTGACGGTGACCGCGCCGGCCACCGCCAACCCGCCGACCCGGGCCCGCGCGTCGGTGGGGAACCCGAAGCCGGGCCGCAACCCGAGGTGCAACCGGCGGACCGGGATCAGCAACGACAACGACAGCACCACCACGCCGAGGGTGGTGCCGCCGGAGAGCAGCAACTCACCGCCGGGGCTCACCCCGCCGACGGTGGCGTAGCGGCCCTGCGTGACGGTGAACCCGAGGTACACGATGATGACGGTGAGGCTGGACAGCAGCGGGGCGAGCACCGGCCAGGCGAAACGGCGATGTGCCTGGAGCACCCCGGTGAGCACGATGCCGACCCCGTACAGCGGCAGTTGCGGCGCGAAGACCCGCAGCATCCGCACGCCGCTCTGCTGCTGGGCGGTGGTCAGGTGGTGGCCCAGCGACTCGACCACCGGGCCGGCGAGCAGCACCACGAGCAGCGCCAGCGGGACCAGCAGGGCCAGCGTCCAGGTCAGCAACGCACCGGTGGTCCGGGCCACGGCTGTCCGGTCGCCCGCCGCGACCGCGCCGGCGAGCAGGGGTACGACGAGGCTGGCCAGCGCTCCCCCGGCGACGATCTCGAAGATGAAGTTCGGCACCGCGTTGGCCACCACGTAGGTGCCACCGAGGTCGGTCGGCGCCAAGCTCCAGGTGAACACGGCGGTGCGGCCGAAGCCGGCGAGTCGGCTGGCCACGGTGAGGACGGCGATGAGCGCGGCTGCCCCGGCCAGCCGGCCGGCGCCGGCGAGGGGTGCCGGTCTGTTCACGTCAGTCGGCGCGTCGGCCCAGTGCGTCGAGTTCGCGGAGCCCCGGGCGCCGACCGGGCCCGTCCGATCGCTGAGCTGATCGCCGAGTTCGAGGGCGGAAACCGGGCCACCCCGGACGGCCGCGCCTGGGCCGAGCTGAGCG
>NZ_JBEZGJ010000155.1:0-17632 GCF_040649965.1 Micromonospora sp. NPDC048843 | reverse complement strand
GAGTCCATGATCGGGAGAATGGTCGCCAGAAGTTCCGGCTCTTTGATGCGATCGATGATCCGGAGCAGGAACCCGAGTGGACCAAGCCGACACCACGCCGCGCGGACCAGGCCCGCAGCGAAACAGCCAGAAGACAGCAGGTCAGACGGGGACAGGCTGTTCGGCGCGTACCGCAGTGGTTTCCGCGCGGGCGATGGGCCCGGCGGGTAGCGCGGCGACCGCCGCCCCGACGGCGACCGCCGCCCCGGCGAACAGGAACGCCCAGCGGACGCCGCCGGCGTGGTCCACGATCACGCCGGCTACCGAGCCGCCGGCGGCGCTCGCCGCCACCGCGACGGTGACCACCCAGGTGTACGCCTCGTTCAACATGCCGGTGGGGGCGATCCGGCCGACCAGGGTGTTCTCCAGTGTCAGCGCGGGCGCGATGGTGGCCCCGCCGGCGACCAGCGCGACACCCAGCGCGAGCGGGGTGGGCATCACCGCGAACACGGCGAAGGTGGCGGCCAGCGCGCCGAGCAGCAGGGCGAACTGTCGGGTCATGTTCGGTGCCGGCTTGCGGACGCCGAACCACAGCCCACCGATGGCACTGCCGACGCCCCAGACCGCGAGCAGCACGCCGGCGAGGCTCTCCGGGTCGCCGGTGGAGTGGTCGCTCGCGAACGCGGGCACGATCACTCCGGCGGCACCGAACGCGATGCCCAGGCCGGCGACGCAGATCAGCAGGGCCGGGAACCCGGGGACCCGTAGCGGGCCGAGCCCGCGCGCGTGGTGTTCCCGCGGGTGCGGACGCCAGCCGCGCATGACCCGGCCGAGGGCCACGGCGGTGGTGCCGACCAGGGTGACCACTGCCGCGCCGATCAGCGCGGCCGCCGCGTCGGCGACGAGGACGAAGCCGGCGACGAGCAGCGGGCCGAGGACGAAGACGATTTCGAACAGCGTGGTTTCGGCGGCCAGCGCGGTGTTGCGCAGGTGGTATCGGCCGGAGTTGGGGCCGGTCAGGTCGTTCCAGGCGCCTCGGATGGCGGCGGTGAGCGGCGGGTAGGTGGCACCGGCCACGCCTGCGGCGAGGTAGATGACGGGGAGCGCGTCGTCGCCGGAGCGGCTGGCCAGCAGCAACCCGATGAGTGCCAGCGGGTGGGCCACGGCGGTGAGCAGCAGGACGGGGCTGGGGCCGACCCGGTCGGCGATCCGTCCGGCCACCGGGCTGAGCGCGGCGCCGGCGAGGGCGTAGATGCCGCCGGCGATGGCGGCCAGCGAGTAGCGCCCGGTCACCTGCTCGACGACAAGGAGCAGCGCCAGCGGGGTCATGCCGATTCCGAGCCGCCCGATGATGCCGGTGATCAGCAGCATGGGCGCGCCGGGGACCCGCCAGACACCCAGGTACTGACGCAGCGCGGTCACCGTGAACCTCCCGGGATGTAATGAGCGTGAGCCGTTATGACCCTAACGCCGCTGCCTGACCGGAGGACAGCGGAATGGTCTCCGACACAGCGATCCGCCCGTACCCGGCGTGGCCGGGTACGGGCGGAGGCGTTGATGGATCAGCGGGTCAACGCTGGAACTGCACCGGCCCCGAGTTGCGGGCCATCTGCTCCAGCCGGGCGACGCGATCCTCCATCTTGGGGTGGGTGGAGAAGAGCGCCGCCATGCCGCCGCCCCGGAACGGGTTGGCGATCATGAGGTGGGCGGTGCTGGTGAGCTGACCCTGGGCCGGCAACGGCCGGCGTCGGGCCACCGCGTCGATCTTGCGCAGCGCGCTGGCCAGGGCCAGCGGGTCGCGGCTCAACTCGGCGCCGGAGGCGTCCGCCTGGAACTCGCGGCTCCGGCTGATGGCCAACTGGATCACCGTGGCCGCGATCGGGCCGAGGATCAGGGTGAGCAGCAGCACAGCCGGGTTGGGTCGGTCCTCGTCGTCCCCGCCGCCCAGCGGGATGAAGAAGGCGAGGTTCGCCAGCAGGGTGATGATGCTGGCCAGGCCGGCCGCCACGCTGGAGATCAGGATGTCCCGGTTGTAGACGTGGGACAGTTCGTGCCCGATCACGCCGCGCAGCTCACGGTAGTCGAGGATCTCGGTGATGCCCTGGGTCACGCATACGGCCGCGTGCTGCGGGTTGCGACCGGTGGCGAAAGCGTTGGGCTGCGCGGTGGGGCTGACGTAGAGCCGCGGCATCGGCTGCCGGGCGTCGGTGGCCAACTCCCGGACCATCCGGTACAGCTCGGGGAACTGCGCCTCGGTGACCGGTTGCGCCCCCATCGAGCGCAGTGCGAGTTTGTCGGAGTAGAAGTAGGTGACGCCGTTCATGACCAGAGACACGAGGACGGCGATGACCAGGCCGCCGCTGCCGCCGAACCAGTAGCCCACCGCCAGGATCAGGGCGCTGAGCAGGCCGAGCAGCGCTGCGGTCTTCAGACGGTTGTGGTGCACGATGTCTCCTTCGGTGCACGGATCGCCGGGATCCGCTGACCGGTGTAACAACCCGGTACCCGCCAACCATCCGTCTCAACGCTGAGAGTTGACTGAGACCGGGCCTCGGGTGGGTCAGCGGGCGGCCAGGTCGAGCACCAACTGCGGGGCGAAGCCGAGCACCACGGCGGCCACCGTCGCCACCGCCAGCACCACCGCCACCACGCCCACCACTGGTACGCCCGACGCTCCGCCACCGGCGAGCGCCGCGGCCGGGCCGGGCGTCGTGGTCGGCGCCCAGAGCGCGGCGGTCACCCGCAGGTAGTAGGCGAGCCCGATCACGGCGTTCAGCGCCACCACCAGCGCCAGCCAGGCCGCGCCACCGTCCAGCAGCGCCCGGACCACTGTCACCTTGGCGAACAGCCCAGCCAGCCCCGGCGGCAGGCCAGCCAGACCGACCAGCGCGAGACCGAACGCCGCAGCTCGCCACGGGTGCCGCCGGGCTGCCCCGCGTAGGTCGTCAAGCGTGCCGCCGTCCGCACCCGCCGGCCGCAGCGCTGTCACTCCGGCGAACGCGGCCAGCTCCAACACCACGAAGAAGACGGCGTACGCCACGGCGGCCGCGTACGCGGCGGACCGTGCCTCGTCAGTGCGTCCGGCAGCCAGCGCCAACGCTCCCAACGGGGCGAGGATGTACCCGGCCTGCGCGACTGACGACCAGGCGAGCAGCCGGACAGTCCGCCGCTGACGCAGGGCGACCAGGTTGCCGACGGTCATGGTGAGCACGGCGAGCACAGCGAGCACCGGACCGGTCTGGTCCGCCGGCAGCGCCCGTTGCACAACGGCGAGCAGGGCGACCAGGCCGCCCAGCTTCGACGCTGTGGACAGGTACGCGGCCACCGGCAGAGGCGCGCCGTCGTAGGTGGCCGGCGCCCAGGCATGGAACGGCACCGCCGCCACCTTGAAGGCCAGGCCGACAAGCAGCACCGCGACCGCAACGGTGGTCAAGGGCAGGTCCCGCAACTCTGGCTGCTCGGCGAGCAACGCGCCGAGCCGGTCCAGGTGCAGCCCACCGGTCACCGCGTACAGCAGCGCCGCGCCGAGCAGGGTCAGCGTGGTCGCCACCACGCTGACCACGAAGAAGGTCACCGCCGCCTCGGCGCTGGCGAGGCTCCCCCGGCGCAGGCCGACCAGCACGTACAGCGGCAGGGTCAGCGTCTCCAGGGCGACGATCAGCGTGATCAGGTCTCCGGCCGCGCCGAGCACCACGCCACCGGTCATCGAACAGGCCAACAGGAAGGTGTACTCACCGACCGGTGACCGCCCGGCCCGCAGCGCGGGCACCGACAGCCCGAGCACGCCGACTGTGAGCAGCGCGACCACCACGGCGACCACCGCCGCGCGACCGCCGAAGACCCAGGAGCAGTCGGCGCCCACGCAGAACGTCCGCCGCTCGGCACCCGCCCCGACCAGCGCGGAGCCGACGGCGGTGCCGAGCGCGCCGAGCGCGGCGACCGCGATGGTGGCCCGTGGCCGGGCCACCACCAGATCGGTGATGAGCACGAGCACGGCAGTGCCGGCGGCCAGGTAGGCCGGCAGCAGCGCGACGCTGTCCACGCTCTGCACGACGTTCATGGTTTGACCACCCCGATCAGGGCGTCGACGGGGGCCTCGGCGACGCCGAGGACCAGCGTCGGCGCCAGCCCGATGGCCAACGCGAGCAACACCAGCGGCACCCAGGCGGTCAACTCCGCCCCGGCCAGGCCGGGGCCGACCTGACCGACGGCGGGGCTCGGCCGGTTGTGGGTGACCTGGCGCAGCAACCGCAGGAAGTACGCGGCGGTGAGCGCCCCACCGACCGCGGCCAGCACCCCGAGGGTGGTCCAGAGCGGACCGCCCACCTGCACGGCGGCGATCACCGCGAACGCCTCGCCCCAGAAGCCGGCCAGCCCGGGCAGGCCCAGTGACGCGATCGCCGCGAACGCGAGCAGACCCGCCAACCGGGGCGCGGTCTCCCGCAGCCCGGACAACTCGGCGAGGGTGCCCGTGCCGGTGCGGTCCTTCACCGCCCCGGCCAGGAAGAACAGCAGGCCGGTGATCACCCCGTGCGCGACGTTGCCGATCAACGCCGCCTGGATGCCGGTGGCGGTGAGCGTGGCGACGCCCAGCAGCACGAAGCCCATGTGCCCCACGCTGGAGTACGCGATGAGCCGCTTCACGTCCGACTGGGCCAGGCAGACCAGCGAACCGATCAGGATCGCGGCGACGGCGAGCACGCCGAGCACCGGCGCCGCCCAACGGGCGCCCTCCGGCGCCACCCCCACAGCGACCCTTATCAGGCCGTACGTGCCCATCTTGAGCAGCACACCGGCCAACACGACACTGCCCACTGTGGGTGCCTGGGTGTGCGCGTCGGGCAGCCAGGAGTGCAACGGCCACAGCGGGCTCTTCACCGCGAACGCCAACGCGAGCAGTGTGAACGCGGCCAACTGGGTGCCCCGGGACATCCCCGCGCCACCGGTCAGCGTCACCAGGTCGGCGGTGCCGGCGGCGGCGACCACGACGTACACGCCGACCAGCAGCAACACCGAGCCGAACAGCGTGTAGAGGGCGAACTTCCGGGCCGCTCGACGCCGGTCCGTGCCACCCCAGCCGGCGATGATCGCGTACATCGGCAGCAGGACGACCTCGAAGAAGAGGAAGAACAGCACCAGGTCCAGGGCGAGGAAGGTGCCCAGGATGCCCACCTCGACCACCAACAGCAGCGCGACGAGCGCCCGACCGCTGCCGCCCTCCGGCACCCGCCACATCGTGTACGCGCAGCAGAGCAACGTGAGCAGCGCGGTCAACACCACAAGCGGCCAGGAGATGCCGTCGACGCCGAGGTGGAAGCGCAACTCCAGACCGGGCACCCAGGGCAGGTCCAGTTGGTGCCACGGGCGCACCGCCGGCGCGTCCGCCGACCAGGCGACCCAGCCCCGACCGCCGAGCACCAGCGGCACCGCGGCCAGCAGGGTCAACGCCGCCGCGACAGTGCCGACCAGCCGGGCCGCCCGGTCCCGGGGCGTCGCCGCCACCGCTACCGCACCCAGCGCCGGCACCGCCAGCACCGCGACCAGCAACCCCTGTCCAAACGTCATCGGTTAACTCCAACCAGGGCAGCGGCCAGGCCGATCAGCAGCGCGCCGGCCAGTACGCCTGCGGCGGCCCGGGGCAGCGCCGCGCGGTGCAGCGCGGCCAGCCCCGCGCCCAGACCGGACGCGGCTCGCCCGCTGCCCTCGACGGCGCCGTCCACCACCACCTCGTCACTCGTGCGCGCGGCGCGGGCCAGCGCGCGGACGGGGCGTACCACGAGGGCGCGCTGGACGTCGTCGAGTCGGAACGCGCTGGCGAAGACCGGCCGCAGCGGACCCAGCGCGGCGGCCGGGTCGGCGGTCCTGTCGCGGCGCCAGCCCAGCGTCACCAGCGCGGCGCCGACCAGCAGGAACGCGAGCGGCAGCAGCACCCCCGGCCCCAGGTGGACCAGGCCGTCCTCGGAGCCCGCCACCGGGACGGTGGGGAACCGCAGGCGGTCGGCGAACACCCCGACGAACCCGGCCAGACCGAGCAGCGCGGCCGGCACGGCCAGCAGCAGCACCGGCCAGCGCAGCACGGCCGGCGGGTCGTGTGGCTGAACCAGGGGCAGGCGCGCGGCGCCGAAGAAGGCGCGCAGCAGGAGCCGACCCGCGTACCAGGCGGTGACAGCCACGCCGACCAGCCCGGCGATCCAGACGATCCAGCCCACCCAGGACGGGGCCGGGCCGGTGCCCTCCAGCGCTGCCGACTCGGCGACCGTCAGTACGCCGTCCTTGCTCCAGAAACCGGCCAACGGCGGCACCCCGGCCAGCGCGCCCAGGCCCACCACCGTGCACCAGAACGTCACAGGCATGCTGCGCCGCAGCCCGCCCATCTCCGACATCAGTGTGGTGCCGACGGCGTGGATCACCGCGCCGGCGGCGAGGAACAGCAGCGCCTTGAAGGCGGCATGGGTGAGCAGGTGGAACAGTGCGGCCGACGGTGAACCGACAGCCAGCGCGCCGGTCATGTAACCCAGTTGGGACACTGTCGACCAGGCCAGCACGCGTTTGATGTCGTCCTGGGCGGTGGCAGCGAGCGCGCCGAGCAGCAGGGTGATCGCGCCGAGCACCCCCAGCACTGTCAGCGTCACCGGGGCGGCCGTGAACAGCGGGTAGAGCCGGGCCACCGCGTACACCCCGGCGGCGACCATCGTCGCGGCGTGGATCAGCGCGGAGATCGGGGTCGGGCCGGCCATCGCGTCCGGCAGCCAGGTGTGCAGCGGGAACTGCGCGCTCTTGCCGGCCACACCCGCGAGCAGCAGCAGGCCCGCAGCGGTCAACGTCGCGCCGGAGTGGTCGTGGGCGAGCACGTCGGCGATCCGGAAGCTGCCCGTCGACACGCCCAGCAGCGCGATGCCGAGCAGGAACCCGACGTCACCGACCCGGGTCACCAGGAACGCCTTCATGGCGGCGGCGGGGGCGCCGGCCAGTCGGCGGTCGTGGGCGATCAGGAGGTACGAGCAGAGGCCCATCACCTCCCAGCCGACCAACAGCATGATCAGGTCGCCGGCGACCACCACCAGCAGCATGGCACCGGTGAAGAGGCTGATCTGGGCGGCGTAGGGCGGGTAGCGGTGGTCCACGTCGACGTCGTCGTGCGGACCGCGCCGCAGGTAGCCGATCGAGTAGACCTGCACGGCCAGGGCGACTGCGGTGACCGCCACCGCGACCAGCGCCGCGGCGCCGTCCAGCCGTACGCCGAGGGTCACCGCCAGCCCGCCGAAGTCCACCCAGGTGGCCGACGTCTCCGTCGGCCCGTCGACAGTGAGCAGCAGCGCGACGGCCAACGCCAGCGCTCCGGCCGCACCGGTGACACCGAGCGTCACCGCGGCCGTTCGGGCCCGGTCGCCGCCGGTCGCGCCGTCGCGCCGAGGGGCCGGTGGCAGCAACAAACCGAGCAGCCCGGCGATCAACGGTACGGCGGGCAGCAGCGCCCCGAGCAGCCCGGTCACCGACCCGCCTCCGAGTTGAGGACTGCCGGTTCGCGCCCACCGACGGGATCCGGCGACTCGGTCAGCGGCACGTCATCCACTGCGACTGTCGCCCGCAGCCGGTAGAGCTGGAGAACGATCGCCAGCCCCACCCCGATCTCGGCGGCGGCGAGGACGATGACGAAGAGCGCGAAGACCTGCCCCGAGTGCGGGAGCACGGCGCGGGCGGTGGTGTCAGCGGTGACCAGGATCAGGTTGACCGCGTTGAGCATCAACTCGACCGACATCAGCACCAGCACCGCGTTGCGGCGGCGCAGTACGCCGTACACGCCGAGGCCGAACAGCAGCGCGGCGGTGACGTACGGGATGACCGGCCTCACCGGCGCCCCCCGGGCTCGCTGCCGGCCAGGTCGCCTGCCGTGCCGTCGCGTTGCGGGGCGGCTCGGCCGATGTCCGGCCGGGACAGCACGATAGCGCCCACCAGCGCGGAGAGCAGCAGCACCGAGAGCACCTCGAACGGCAGCACCCAGGATTGGAAGATCTGCTCGCCCAGCCGCTCGGCGGTGCCGGCGTCCGGCAAGGTGACTGTGCTCCAGCGGTACGCGTCGACCAGCAGGGCGGCAAGCCCCAGCCCGGCGCCCCCACCGATCAGCGCGGCCGGCCAGCCCTGCCGGTCCAGGTCGTCGGAGGCGCCGATCGGGGCACGGGTCAGCATCACAGCGAACAGCAGCAGGACCACCACCGCGCCCACGTAGATCAGCACCTGCACCCAGGCCACCAGCTCGGCGCTGAGCACCAGGAAGTCACCGGCCAACGCGCCCAGGCACACCACCAGGTAGAGCCCGGCCCGGACCAGGTGTTTCGTGGTCACCACCAGCACACCGGCGCCAACCGCCACCGCGCCGAGGGCGAGCAGCAACACGTCCGCCCCGGTCACCGGCGTGCCCTTCCGGCTCGGGCGTTCACGACGCCGGGTCCTGGTCGGCGTCGGGGCGTACCGCTGGCGGAGCGGGGCGTGCGGCGGCCGCCTTGCGCGCGGCGGAGGTTTCCTCCTTGGCCGGCTCGCCGTTCGGGTCGTGCGCGGGCGGCGGCGGAACGGTGGCCATCCACTGACCGAGGTGGTCCTTGTCGTGCAGCAGGTCCTTGATGTCGTACTCGGCGTACTCGAACTCCGGCGACCAGTAGAGCGCGTCGAACGGGCAGACCTCGATGCAGATGCCGCAGTACATGCAGAGCGAGAAGTCGATGTCGAACTTGTCGAGCACGTTGCGCTGGCGGGGGCGGGCGGCGCCGGGCACCACCACCTCCTCCTTGTGCGAGTCGATGTAGATGCACCAGTCCGGACACTCCCGGGCGCAGAGCATGCAGACCGTGCAGTTCTCCTCGGACAGGGCGATCACGCCGCGCGAGCGCGGCGGCAGGTCAGGAGCCGTGTCCGGGTACTGCTGGGTGGTCGAACGGCTGGTCATCGTCTTGAGGGTGACCGCCAGCCCCTTCACCAGGCCCGCGCCGGGAAGGCCGCGTCCGCTGGCGTCATCGCGCTCGCTGGGGTCGCTCATGTCGACCATCCTGCCCTGTGGCCACGGCGCGCGCGACCACCACCCACAGGTCGACGACCCCAGGGGCTTACCCGAGAAGCACGGTCACCTGCCGATCAGCCGGATCACGCCCCGGGTCCGCTGACGACGGCCGGTGGGAGCATCTCGACGCCGAGTTGTTGCAGCAACTGGAACAGCTCGTTGCAGCTCCACACCTCGACGATCCGGCCCGCCGCGTCGAAACGCAGGAACGTCGCCCCCGAGTAGCTGACCACCTGCCCGGTCGGCGGCACCGGCCCGAACTGCCCGGCGTGGGTGCCGGCGGCCCGCCAGTGCACTGCCACCCGCTCGCCGGCCGCGACCACGTCGACGATCTTGTAGCGGAGGTCCGGGAAGGCCGCCCGGCGCTCGCGATGCCAGGCCAACGTCGCCTCCGGCCCGGTGCCGCCCAGCCCCGGGCACTCCTCGGCGACCAGCTCGTACGCCGACTCCTCCTGGCGGGCATTCCACACATCGGCGATGAACCGCCGGGCCGCCGCCTCCACATCCGTCATGCCGGCAGGGTATCCGGGACCACTGTGCGCCGTAGATCCGCGAGGATTGGGTAGAGACACTGACCAGACCGGGAGGGCGACGTGGGCGAGGAAAAAAGCGGCAAGTACGTCGAGCCGGGCGGCGAGTTCACCCGCGACCAGCGGTACATCGCCACCCGGATCACCGAGGACGGGCGCGACGGATATCCGGTCGAGCCGGGCCGGTACCGGCTGGCGGTCAGCCGGGCCTGCCCGTGGGCCAACCGGCTGATCATCGTGCGGCGGTTGCTCGGTCTGGAGGACGCCATCTCGATGGCGGTGGCCGGCCCGACCCACGACGCCCGGAGCTGGACCTTCGACCTCGACCCGGACGGTCGGGACCCGGTGCTCGGCATCGAGCGCATCCAGGAGGCGTACTTCAAGCGCTTCCCCGGCTACGAGCGGGGCATCACCGTTCCGGCGATCGTGGACGTGCCGACCGGGCAGGTGGTGACCAACGACTACGCGCAGATGAGCCTGGACCTGTCCACGCAGTGGAGGGCGTACCACCGCGAAGGCGCCCCGCAGCTCTACCCCGAGCACCTGCGGGAGCAGATCGACGAGGTCAACGCCGTGGTGTTCCGGGACGTGAACAACGGCGTCTACCGGTGCGGGTTCGCCGGCAACCAGGAGGCGTACGACAAGGCGTACCACCAGCTCTTCGACCGGCTGGACTGGCTCACCGAGCGGTTGACCGACCAGCGCTACCTGGTCGGCGACACCATCACCGAGGCCGACGTGCGGCTGTTCACCACGCTGGTCCGCTTCGATCCGGTCTACCACGGCCACTTCAAGTGCAACAGGCAGAAGCTGAGTGAGATGCCGGTGCTGTGGGCGTACGCCCGGGATCTGTTCCAGACTCCCGGTTTCGGCGACACCATCGACTTCGACCACATCAAGCGGCACTACTACGAGGTGCATCGCGACATCAACCCGACCGGCATCGTGCCGCTCGGCCCGGACCTGTCCAACTGGCTCACCCCGCACGGTAGGGAAGCGCTCGGTGGCCGCCCCTTCGGCGACGGCACCCCGCCCCCACCCCCGAAAGAGCCGGTAGACCCCGCACACACCCCACTGCGCTAAGCCCCCTCGCACGCGTCGATCTTGCACTTTCTGACGCCCAAATGCACCATTTGGTCACGTTTGCCGGGACAGAAAGTGCAAGATCGACGCGGACGGGTGGGGGTCTACAGGGCTATGCGGACTGCCGCGGTGAGGACCAGTTGGGCCAGGGACGCGGGCACGAGGACCAGCCAGCAGAGGCGTTGGAGCTGGTCCTCGCGTAGCCGGGGGTAGGAGACCCGGAGCCAGATGATCACGAAGGAGACCGCGAAGATCTTGAGCAGCGTCCAGAGCCAGCCCAGCTGGTCGTCGGCGAACGGGCCCTGCCAACCCCCCAGGAACAGCACAGTGGTCAGCGCGGCGATAACCACGATGCCGACGTACTCGGCGAGCAGGAAGAACGCGAACCGCAGACCGGTGTACTCGGTCATGTAGCCGAAGACCAGCTCCGAGTCGGCCACCGGCATGTCGAACGGTGGCCGACGGATCTCGGCCAACCCGGCGACGAAGAAAATGATCATCGCGGGTGCCTGCCAGAGCAACCACCACGGCTGCCACGCCTCGACGATGCCCGACAGGCTGAGCGTGCCGGCCGCCATCGCCACCGACGCGGCGGCCAGCACCAGCGGCAGCTCGTAACCGAGCAACTGGGCCGCCCCGCGCAACCCGCCCAGCAGGCTGTACTTGTTGGCCGACGCCCACGCCGACATCAGCACCGCCACCACCCCGACGCCGACCACGGCCAGCACGAAGAAGAGGCCGATGTCCAACGGTTGCCCGACCAGATCGTTCGGACCGAGCGGAATGACCAGCAACACCAGCAGGTAGGGCACCAGGGCCACCGCCGGCGCCAACCGGAACACCGCCCGGTCCGCCTCGCGTGGGGTGATGTCCTCCTTCTGCACGAACTTGACCCCGTCAGCCACGAGCTGCGCCCAGCCGTGGAAGCCGCCCGCGTACATCGGGCCGAGCCGGCCCTGCATGTGCGCCATCACCTTGTGCTCGGCCTGGCCGACAAGCAACGGCAGGGTGAGGAACGCGACCACCACGCCGCCGATCCGGAGCACCAACTCCACCCAGAGCGGCATCAGGCCGTACCCCCGTCGTGGTCGCTCCGGCCATCGCGACCCGGCGGGTCCGCGGGCGCCGGCTGGTCGGCAGGGGTCGGGCCGTCGGCGGCGCCGGCCGGTCGGGGAGTACCCGCCGGACGGGCCCCCGGGGCGGGCCGCGCCGGACGCTCACGAGCCGGTCTGGCCGGGGTGCCGCCACGCGGGCCCTCCCCCACCCCACCGGCGCCGGCCGGGGTGGGCGTTGGCCCCCACTCGCCCGGGGCGGGAACGCCTGGCGGGCGGATCGGTCGACGCCCGCCGCCGGCCTCGGACTCGCCCGGCTCCTTCGCGCCCGGCCAGGGCTTCGCCACCCGGGAGGCCAGCACGAACTCCTTACGCAGCGGGTGACCCTCGAACTCCGGCGGCAGCAGCAGCGGCAGCAGCTCCCCATGCCCGGCGAAGTCGATGCCGAACATCTCGTGCGTCTCCCGCTCGTGCCAGGCGGCACCGGGGTAGACGTCGACCACCGACGCGACAGTGGGCGCGCCGCGCGGCAGCCGGGTACGCAGCAGCAGACCGTGCCGCAGTCGCGTCGACCAGAGGTGAGCCACCACGTCGAAACCCTCGGCCAACTCGTCGACGGCGGAGAGCCAGTCGAAGAAGTCGCAGGCCAGCTCGGTGTCGTCACGGGCGGCGGAAACCGCTGTCAGCCAACTCGCGGGCGGCACGTCGATCGTGGCCCGGGCGAACTTCTGCCCGCCGGAGACCGACGGGGTCGCCTCAACCGGCGCGAGTAGCGCGACCAGCCGAGCGCCGACCTCTTCGGGAGTCATGCCGCTGATCCTAGTGCCGGGCGGGCCCGCACCTGGCCGCCGCCGATGCCCAGCGATCTGCCGGCTTTGGGCGCGGCGCACGCCTCGGCGGGGAAAGATGAGGGTGTGCGCGCTGTGACAGTGAGACCCGGGGTCGCCAACTCGCTGAGCCTCGTCGAGGATCAGCCGGAGCCGGCTGCCGAGGAGGGCTCTGTCCTGGTCGAGGCGCTGGCGGTGGGGATCTGCGGCACCGACCACGAGATCATCGCCGGCGAGTACGGCGAGGCGCCGCCGGGCGCCGACCGCCTGATCATCGGGCACGAGTCACTGGGCCGGGTGATCGAGGACTCCAGCGGCACCCTGCAACCCGGTGACCTGGTGGCCGGGATCGTCCGGTACCCCGACCCGGTGCCCTGCTCGAACTGCGCGGTCGGCGAATGGGACATGTGCCGTAACGGTCAGTACACCGAACACGGCATCAAGGGCTTGGCCGGCTTCGCCCGGGACCGCTGGCGGGTCGAACCGCGGTTCGCGGTCGCGCTCGACCCGGCGCTGGCCCAGGTGGGCGTGCTGCTGGAGCCGACGAGTGTGGTGGCGAAGGCCTGGGACCACATCGAGCGGATCGGGCACCGGGCCGAGTGGCAGCCGCAGACCGTCCTGGTTACCGGGGCCGGGCCGATCGGTCTGCTGGCCGCGTTGCTCGGCACCCAGCGCGGGCTCACCGTGCACGTGCTGGACCGGAACACCGAGGGGCCGAAGCCGGAGCTGGTCGCCGGGCTCGGTGCCACCTACCACACGGTGCCGGTCAACGACCTGCCCTTCGAGCCGGACGTGGTGATCGAGTGCACGGGCGCTCCCACAGTGGTCCTCGACGTGATGTGCAAGGCGGCCCCCACCGGGATCGTCTGCCTGGCCGGGGTGTCCAGCGGTGGCCGGAGCATCGACTTCGACGCCGGGGCGCTCAACCGGGCGCTGGTGCTGGAGAACAACGTGGTGTTCGGCTCGGTGAACGCCAACCGGCGACACTGGAACATGGCCGCGCAGGCACTCGCCCGTGCCGACCAGGTCTGGCTCGAGTCGCTGATCACCCGGCGGGTGCCGGTGAACCGGTACGCCGACGCGTACACCCCTGGGCCGGACGACATCAAGGTGGTGCTGGAGTTCGCGTCCTGAGCGACGTCGCGCCCGATCAGATGCCCGGCAACCGACCGTTGCGGAACAGGTCGACGAAGAGCTGATGGTCCTGGCGGGCGCGCACCCCGTACGCGTGCGCGAAATCCACCAGGTGGGCGACGAATCCCCGCTCGTCGGCGTCCACCGCCGCGACGATCGCCTCCTCGGTGGAGTAGTCCACCAGGTCGTGACTGGATTCGTCGTCGGCGACCGAGTGCATCCGAGCCACCGCCCGGCCGAGGTCGACGAGAACCCCGGTCAGCTCCTCCGGCTCGTTCACGTCCGACCAGTCCAGATCGGCGGCGTACGGGGAGACCTCGGCGACCAGCTGACCGGTCCCGTTCAGCTCGGTGAAGCCCAGCCACGGGTCGGCGTGCGCCTGCAACGCCCGCTGCGACTCGGCGGTCCGGTGCCCCTGGTGCTGGAAGTAGCCGCGGACCGACTCGTCGGTGACGTACCGCGCCACGGCCGGCACCTGCGCCTGCTTCATGTAGATGACGACGTCGTTCTCCAGCGCCTGGGTGTGGCCCTCCAGCAGCAGGTTGTACGACGGCAGCCCGGCCGAGCCGATGCCCACCCCCTTGCGCAGCACCACGTCCTTGATCCGCGCGGCCACCGGGCGCAGCTGCGTCGAGGCGGTTGGCAGGGTGCCCAGATAGTCCTGGAAGGCGGCGCTGACCAGGTCCCGGGTGGCGTCGTCGATCTCGAAGACCCCGTCGCCGATGGAGAAGCGTCGCTCGTAGTTGTCGATGGTGGTCTGCGCGGCGAGCAGGTCCACGCGGGTGTTGAGCCGGGCCCGTTGGAGCACCCGGCGCAGCACTCCGTCGGCGTTGTCCAGTGTGATCGAACCGATCGCGTCGTCACCGCCGGCGGCGATGGCCCGCAGCTCGGTCAGGTACGACCGGGCGAACCCGGCCACCAGCTCCCCGATCGCCGTGTCGGAGAGCGCCTTGCCGTAGCCGAGCAGCGCCACGCTGGCCGCGAGCCGGCGCAGGTCCCAGGTGAAAGGCCCGACGTACGCCTCGTCGAAGTCGTTGACGTTGAACACGAGCTGCCCGGAGGCGTTCATGTAGGTGCCGAAGTTCTCCGCGTGCAGGTCACCGTGGATCCACACCCGGCTGGTCTGCTCGTCGGAGAACCGGTCGTCGGCGAAGTCGCCGAGCTGGTCGGCGTAGAACAGCGCGGCGCTGCCCCGGTAGAAGGCGAACGGCGAAGCCGCCATCTTGCGGAACTTGCGGCGGAAGGCGGCCGGGTCGATCGCCATCGACGCACCGAACTCCTCGGTGAGCACGTCGACGATGTGGGTGGACCGCTGGTCCGCTGAGCTGCTCATAGTCCGCAGGCTAGTGCCGCGGGTCCACAACGGGGTGGCGAGCGCGCCGTCGTGGGTGGTGACTCACGCTGTCAGGTAGCGGCGGGCGGGCGTACCGGCGGGGCGGTGAGCGAGTCGACCGAGCGTGGCGCGGCGGCCTCGCGGGGCGGGGCGTCCAGCGGGGCGGCCAGCACGTCCCGTTGCGGCACACCCCCGATGCCGGACTGCTCGGCGGCGATCTTCTCTTGCAGGCGCAGGATGCCGTGCAGCAGCGCCTCCGGCCGGGGCGGGCAGCCGGGCACGTACACGTCGACCGGGATGAGCTGGTCGACGCCCTTGGTCACCGAGTACGAATCCCAGTAGGGGCCGCCACAGTTGGAGCAGGCGCCGAACGAGATGACGTACTTCGGCTCGGGCATCTGGTCGTAGAGCCGCTTGATCGCCGGGGCCATCTTGTCGGTCACCGTGCCGGAGACCACCATCAGGTCGGCCTGGCGGGGGCCGTGGGCGAACGGGATCACGCCGAGTCGGATGAAGTCGTGCCGACCCATGCTGGTGGCGATGAACTCGATGGCACAGCAGGCCAGACCGAAGTTGAACACCCAGAGCGAGTAGCGACGGCCCCAGTTCAGCACGAACCGGATCGGCTCGCCGAGCACTGCCGGTAGCTGCACTACCGCCCCCTCTCCTCAGCGACAGTGAATCACAGCCGGCGTCGGTACGGTCCGGCGGTGAGCGGTCTGAGCGCCTCACCAGTTGTCCCCGAGCCGACAGCGTTCGGCGGCGGTTGACGCGCAACCTAGCGGCGCGCTCGCTTGTGTGACCGGTGCTGGCGAAGACAGCGCCGGCAGTCGCCACGGGGAGGACGAGTGCTTGTGACACGAGATGTGCGGGTGGGTGGACGCCCGCCGGACCCACCGGGAACCGCAACCTCCGCGGCGGCAGAGCTGGTCTTCGACGACTTCTACCACGCCCACTTCCGCGGCCTGGTGGTGCAGCTGACCGCGTACACGGGTGACCGCGGGCAGGCGCAGGACCTGGTTCAGGAGGCGTTCTGTCGTGCGTACGCCCGCTGGGACCGGCTCGCCGGATACGAGGACCCCCTGGCCTGGGTCCGTCGGGTCGCCTGGAACCTCGGCCACAACCGCTGGCGGCGGCTGCGGACCGCCCAGCAGTGGCTGCTGCGGCAGCGGGAGACACACGTCGCGGAGCCGAGCCCCGACCGGGTCGTCGTCGACGCCGCGTTGGCGAAGTTGCCGCCGAAACAGCGGCGGGCCGTCGTACTGCACTACCTCGCCGACCTGACGGTCGCCGAGATCGCCGCTCAGGAACAGGTAGCGGAAGGGACTGTCAAGTCCTGGCTGCATCGGGGCCGGACTGCACTCGCCACACACCTGCGCGACACCAGAGAGGAGGTGCGGGATGTCTGAGCAGGAGATTCTTGACCTCTCCGAGGAGTTTGCCCGATACCGCCGTACCGCGCTCGCGGAGGTCGAGGCACCAGGACCTGCCGCCGTCCGACGGACGGTACGAGGCCGCGGCCGACGCCGGCTGGCTGCCAGCGCCACGACGGCGCTCGCCCTGGTCGGCGGATCGGCCGTCGGATACGCGGCGTTGAGCGGCCCCGACCACCGACCCGGTCCCGTCGACCCGACGCCGAGCATCTCGGTGTCACCGACGCCGACGCCGATGCCGACGAGTCCGACCCCCAGCCCTGCCGGGACCAGTGCCAGCCCGACCACCCCCGTGCCGGACGGCCAGGTCAGCCGGGCGCAACTGCTGGGGGTGCCGGTGACCCTACCGGCATGGCGGGCCGGACGAGGCTGCCCGACGTCGCAGACGCGGCTCACCGCCGATGCCCGGGAGGGCGCGAACTGGCTCTTGGCGCTCGACCACGGCGACATCGACGGGGACGGCGCGGTGGAGACCGTGGCTCTCGTGCAGTGCGTGCTCGGCACCCGCGGGCCGATGCAGGTGGTCGCCTTCGACCGGGACAAGGAAGAAAAGGTGGTCACGCTCGGCCGGGTGGTCACGACCACCATCGACAAGCCGGAGTGGCTGTTCGCTCTGGATGTCGTGGGCGACGGCACGGTTCGCGTTCAGGTCGGTGACATCGCTCCCGGGGGTGGCTGGAACGCCAGGTGGTCACAACGGCAGTGGCGGGGCTACCGCTGGAAGGGTGACGCGTTCAGCCAGGTCTCCGGGCCGACGAGCTTCGGTCCGAACCCGAACCTGGCGGACGTCGCGGTCACCACCGGCGACCTCGTGCTGAGAACTGCCGACGACGGCTCCCGGACGGGTACGGCCACGGTGCGGATTCGTAACCGGGGCACGGGCCCGGTCGCCCACGTGATGCTGCGGTTGGGCGTGCCCGCGGTGGTGCGCGCGGACGTCGACGGGTGGGGCCCGTGCGCGGGCGTCCACGAGAACGTCGAACCGATCACCTGCCGCCTGGGTCAGCTGGCCGCCGGGGCGGAGATGCGGCTGGACCTGGACTTCCGGGTGCTCGAAGGAATCACGCTGAGCACTGACAAGGCGGACGTGGAGGTCCAGCCGATGGACAGCGAACGTGACGTCCTGCCGGACGTCAACAGAGCCGACAACCTGGTTCAGATGAGAATGATCTACGGCTGACGGTCGCCGGCCGCGTCGTACGCCCCCGT
>NZ_JBEZGJ010000154.1:0-17635 GCF_040649965.1 Micromonospora sp. NPDC048843 | reverse complement strand
TCCTGCGCGAGGGGCTTTTTTGTGCCCGCCGCCGGCCCGGCCCGGTGGTGCCGAGACGAAGCGAAGCGAAGCGAGGAGAGACGATGAGTGAGGCAGGGGCCGCCGCCGTCGATGTTCAAAACCCTGGTGTACGCGTCTCAGCCGCCGATCGGAGCGGTCTCCTTGCCGCCCTGCGGCTGCTCGGGCTTGACCGAGCGGAGCAGTACGGTGGCCACGTCGATCACCTCGACCTGTTCGCCGGCGCCCTTGCCGTTGACCCCGTCGCTGAGCATGGTCGAGCAGAACGGGCAGCCGACAGCCACCGTCTTCGCCCCGGTCGCCATGGCCTCCTCGACGCGGTCCACGTTGATCCGCTTGCCGATCTTCTCCTCCATCCACATCCGGGCGCCGCCCGCGCCGCAGCAGAAGGAGCGTTCGCTGTTGCGCGGCATCTCGGTCAGGTCGCCAGCGATGGCGTCGCCGAGGACCTCCCGGGGGGCCGCGAAGACGCGGTTGTGCCGACCCAGGTAGCAGGGGTCGTGGTAGGTGACGCCGCCGTCGACCGGCTGCACCGGCGTGAGCTTGCCGGTGGCGACCAGGTGCGCGAGCAGTTGGGTGTGGTGGACCACCTCGAACTCCCCGCCGAGCTGCCCGTACTCGTTGCCCAGGGTGTTGAAGCAGTGCGGGCAGGTAGCGACGATCTTGCGCTTGGTCTTGTCCCGGCCCTCGAACGCCTCGTTCAGCGTCTCGACGTTCTGCTGGGCGAGCATCTGGAAGACGAACTCGTTGCCGATCCGTCGTGCCGGGTCGCCGGAGCAGGTCTCGCCCTCGCCGAGGATCGCGAACTTCACGCCCGCCTCGTTGAGCAGCGTGGCGACCGCGCGAGTGGTCTTCTTGGCCCGATCCTCGAACGCGCCGGCGCAGCCGACCCAGAACAGGTACTCGAAGTCGTCCACCTCGCCGACCCGGGGCACCTCGAAGTCCAGGCCCTTGGTCCAGTCCTCGCGGGTGTTTTGCGGGGCGCCCCACGGGTTGCCCTTGTTCTCCAGGTTGCGCAGCATCACGCCAGCCTCGGAGGGGAAGCTCGACTCGATCAGCACCTGGTAGCGGCGCATGTCGACGATGTGGTCGACGTGTTCGATGTCCACCGGGCACTGCTCGACGCAGGCGCCGCAGGTGGTGCAGGACCAGAGCACGTCCGGGTCGATGACACCGCCCTCCTCGGCGGTGCCGATCAACGGCTTGTCGGCCTCGGCGAGGGCCAGCACGTCCAGGTGGGCCAGCTGTGCCTGAGTGGCCTTCTCCTCGCCGGTCAGGTCCTTGCCGCCACCGGCCAGCAGGTAGGGCGCCTTCGCGTACGCGTGGTCGCGCAAACTCAGGATGAGCAGCTTGGGCGAGAGGGGCTTACCGGTGTTCCAGGCCGGGCACTGCGACTGGCAGCGGCCGCACTCGGTGCAGGTGCTGAAATCCAGGAGGCCCTTCCAGCTGAACTGCTCGACGTGGGCGACGCCGAACTGGTCCTTCTCCGGGTCCGCCTCCTCGAAGTCGAGCGGCTTGCCCTGGCTCGTCATCGGGCGCAGCGCGCCGAGACCGGAGCCGGCCGGCCTGGCCGGCTCCCGCTTGAAGAAGATGTTGGGGAACGCCAGGAAGCGGTGCCAGGCGACGCCCATCGTGACGTTCAGGGAGATGACGATCAGCCACGTCATCGAAATAATGATCTTGATGGCCGCGGCGACGCTGACGCCGTCCGCCCAGTCGGGCAGCACCGCACCAACCGCGTGGCTGACCGGAGTGGCCCAGAACGGGAACTCGAAGTGGTCGGTGGCGACCTTGAAGCCCCGGATCACGAAGCCGAAGATCAGGACCAGCAGCACGATCCACTCGACGAAGTAGCCCTGCCACATGGTCGAGCCGGTGAACCGGGACCGCCCGCCCGGGCGGGTCGGCCGGTTGCGCAGCCGGATCGCCATCAGCACCAGGATGCCGACCAGACTCAGCACCCCGATGATCTCGGTGACCAGACCGAAGATCGTCCAGTGCCCGATGATCGGCAGACCGCCGTCGGTGGTGCCCACCTCGAAGTACGCCTCGAGCACCAGTAGCGACAGCACGACGAAGCCGACCATCACGAACCAGTGCGCGGCGCCCACCACGCCCCACTTGAGCATCCGGGTGTGGCCGGCCGTCTCCACCAGCATCGTCCTGGCGCGGGCGACCTTGTCGGAGAACCGCTCCGGCGCGGGTTGCCCGAGCCGGATGACTGCCACCATCTTCAGGACCGCACGCACCGCAAGCCACACCGCCACGGCGGTGATGGCGGCCGCGAGGATCGTGGTGACGATCTGGACGCTGCCCATCGAGTTGGCCTCCCCGGTCTGCTGCCTGATGACCTCGCTGTGCTCGGTCATGCAGTGCAGCCTACGCGAAGGTTACCCAGCGGTAACGTGAGTCATCTCGCAGTAGGCCGCGCTGCCTGCGCACACCATAGGGGGCCCCACCCGATCCTGCTGGGCAGGGGCTCGACGGGGTGACGTGGGACCGCCGACGCGACGGTCCGCTCGGATCAGCGCCAGCGAGAGAGCAACCCCAGCGAGGCGACCATCGCACCGAAGCCGACGGCGAGGTTCCAGTAACCCCACGCCATGACCGGGTACTCCTGCTCGGACAGGTAGTAGAGCACCAGCCAGCCGATCCCGACGACGATCAAGGCGACCGCGGTGATCGGCAACCACACCGGGCTAGGCTTGCGCGACGAAGACGTCGTCGTCGTCGGACGTACGTCCGTCGGCGGGGTGTACACCTTCTTCTTACGGACCTGAGACTTGGGCACGGCGCTCTCCAGAGGGGTGACGACCTCGTCCGGCCTGACAACCGGGCGCGGGGGCGACGGTCCATGGCCAATAATGTTCGAGAGCTAGCGTAGTCCCGATTGGCCGCCTGGACCACGAATGGGGTCAGGCCGGTGCACGGAGTGACCGAAAGAGGCGGGACTGTTCGCATCACCGGCCCAGCCGGCACGGACCGATCCCCGACACGCGGAAGGAACGCTCGGTGGAGTACACATCCGGCGCAACCTCCTGGCAGAAGGTCCTCCGACGGGCCGCCGCCGGGCTGCTGCCCCGGCGACCGCGCCAACGCCGTCCGGGCTGGTCGATCGGGGTGCCCCTGATCGCCGCGGCGGCCGGGTTGCTCTTCACCACCACCGCGACCACCGCGGGCGGCACCGCTCTCCGAGAGGACCGGCGCCCCCAGCTCAACCAACTCATCGAGGACCGCCGCGAACAGGTCGCCGCCAGCGAGCGCCGCGCCGCCACGCTGCGCGGCGAGGTCGAGCAACGGACCAACACCCTGGCCGGGTCGGACGCCCCGATCAAGGCTCAACAGAATCGCGCCCAGGGCAGCCTCCAGAACGCCGGGTTCACCGCCCTCAGCGGGCCCGGGGTCACAGTCGAGCTGAACGACGCGCCCCAACTCGAGCAGACGCAGTCGGACGCCAGCAACGACGACCTGGTGGTGCATCAGGGGGACGTGCAGGCGGTGGTCAACGCGCTCTGGGCCGGCGGAGCCGAGGCCATGTCAATCATGAATGTCCGCGTGCTCACCACCAGCGCGGTACGCTGCGTCGGTAACACCCTGCTACTGCACGGCCGGGTGTACTCCCCACCGTTCAAGATCGTAGCGATCGGCGATCCCGCTGCCCTCCAGCAGGCCCTCGCCAGCTCTCAGGGAGTCCGGTTGTTCAAGGACGCGGTCGACGACTACCAGCTTGGCTACAGCGAGACGGCCTCCACTGTGCGAGTTCCCGCATTCGAGGATTCCACCGCCCTGCGCTCGGCTACGGTGCCCAAGTGAGCGGGCCGGACGAACGACGCGACGGGCGACACCGGGACCAGACCGACGAGCCGACAGCCTTTCTGCCCAAGTTCGACCGGCCCGAGTCGGCACCGGGCCGACCGACCCCGGCCAGCAACTGGCCCGAGCCGGTGCTGCAACCGCCGCGCGCTGAGCAGCCGCCGCGACCCGAGCAGCCGCCGCGAGCCCAGCAGCCGCCGCACGCCGAGCAGCCGCCGCCGAGCGTCACTCGACCCGAGCCGCCCGGGACCCCGGGCCGCCCGGGTGCCGAAGCGCCGCCGCCGTGGCCGGGCAGCGCGGCTGCCGGGCCGGGCTCGCACGGCAGCGCCGGGGTTCCCCCCGCGACCACCCCCGGCCGACCGACCGCCAGCAACCAGGGCCCGGTTCGGCCCGCTGCCCCCGGCAACGCCCCGACCCGACCCCCCGCACCCAGCGCCGCGTCCACCCGACCGACCGCGCCCGGCACCGCGCCGACCCGCCCGCCGGGCGCAGGCAACCCACCCGGCACCGCACCGACCCGCCCGGCCACGCCCGGCGGGATGCCGATGCCGACCCGGCCGGCGGCCCCCGGTACACCGAGCCGGCCTGTCTCCTCCGGGCCCTCGACGCCGCCGCTTGCCGACTCGCCGACCGCGTACATTCCGCAGGTCACCGCCCGTCCCGGCCGACCCACCGGCTCCCCGGCCACCCCGGTCTCACCGGCCGCCCCCGAGCGCGTCGCAGCGGCCGGGCCGGAAGGCTTCGTGTCGACCGGGCCGAGCCGGGTCCCGCCGACCGGGCCGAGCCGGGTCCCGCCGAGCGCTGGCGGGGATCGCGGCGCGGACCCGGCCGCCACCGCGTTGATTCCGGCAGTGCCAGGCACTCCTGCCACCAGGCCGCCGACAATGGATTCGACAGCGTTGATGGGGGCCGTCCCCCGCACCGCCGTCCCGGATGAGCCGACCGCCGCCAACCCCGCCGACCCTCCCCAACCCCGACGCGGCGAGCGGGTGGTGCAACTTCGGCCGCACCAGACCGGTGAGGGCTACAAGAGCGTCTACTCCGAGCTGACCCGACCGTCGTTCGGCTCGCGACTGCGCACCGGCGTCCGCGTCACCGGCGAAATCCTGATCACCTTCGGTCTGGTGGTCCTGCTCTTCGCCGGCTACGAGGTCTGGGGCAAGTCGGCCATCGTCGACGCCCACCAGAACGACCTCAACAACCAGTTGGCCCAGGCGTGGGGCCCGACCGACGACCCGACGGTGGCCCCGTCTGTCGGCCCGAGCGTCAAACCGTCCCCGCCGGTACGCGGAAAGCCGCTCGCCGGCCTCTACATCCCCAAGCTCGACAAGAACTGGGTCGTCGTCGAGGGCGTCACTCAGCAGGACATTCGCTTCGCCCCCGGCCACTACCCGACCAGTGCGCTCCCCGGCCAGGTGGGCAACTTCTCCGTCGCCGGCCACCGCAACCGGGCCACCTTCTGGCGGCTGGACGAGCTGAATGAGGGCGACCCGATAGTGGTCGAGAGCAAGACCGACTGGTACGTCTACCGGGTGTCGCAGTCCCGGATCGTCCGGCCGACCCAGGTCGAGGTGGTGGCACCGGTGCCCGGCGAACCGGACAAGAAGGCGACCAAGCGGATGCTCACCCTCACCACGTGCAACCCGAAGTTCGACAACTACCAGCGCCTGATCATCCACGCCGAACTGGACCGCACCCAACCCAAGTCCGCGGGCCGGCCGGCGGAGCTGGGAGGCTGACCCGATGTACGCGTTCATCTGGCGCAAGCTGCCGTTCGGCGTGGTAGGAAAGTTGACCGGCTCGGTCCTTCTGGTGGCTGCCACTGTGGCCCTGCTGTGGTACGTCGCCTTCCCGTGGGCCGAGCCCCTGCTGCCCTTCGACGACGTGCAGGTCGAGTCAGGAGTGCCCGCCGAGACGGGTGGCGGCGGCGACCCGGTGACCGGGGAGACCCCGGCCGGCGACGAGCACGAACTGCCGTACGACACCGACCAGAACAACCCCGCGCCCCCCTCCCCGAGCAGGTGACCATGCGCGTCCTGGTGATCGACAACTACGACTCCTTCGTGTTCAACCTCGTGCAGTACCTGGGCCAGCTCGGCGTGGACTGCGAGGTCCGCCGCAACGACGAGATCGACGTCGCCGAGGTGGGCACTGTTGGCGCCGACGGCATCCTGCTGTCGCCCGGGCCGGGCAGCCCGGACCGGGCCGGCATCTGTCTGGACGTCATCCGGGAGTACGCGGGCCAGCTCCCGATCTTCGGCGTCTGCCTCGGCCATCAGGCGATCGGCGAGGCCTTCGGGGCGACGGTGACGCGCGCCCCCGAGCTGCTGCACGGCAAGACCTCCGAGGTACGACACCACTCGGTCGGCGTACTCGCCGGTCTGCCCGACCCGTTCACCGCCACCCGGTACCACTCGCTGGCCGTGCTGCCCGAGACGCTCCCCGACGAGCTGGAGGTCACCGGCTGGACCGGCTCCGGCGTGGTGATGGCGATGCGGCACCGGACGCTGCCCATCGAGGGCGTCCAGTTCCACCCGGAGTCGGTGCTCACCGAGGGCGGTCACCTGATGCTGGCCAACTGGCTGGCCAGTTGCGGTCACCCCGAGGCGCTGGAGCGGGCGCCCGCGCTGGCCGCCGATGTGGACGCCCGTCGTCGGGCGGCCTTCGCCACCGCCTGAGGCGGCGGCCCGATCACCGGATCATCGTGACCCCGTGCGGGCCGGGTCAGCCCCGCAGCGCGTCCTGGACCGCGGGACTCGCGGGCGAACGCACCGCTGGTGGTCGGTCGCGTACCGCGTCCCAGGCCGCCTTGCCACTGGCGAAGTAGTCCCGAACCGACTTCTCGGCGAGCAGGGCGGCGCCACAACCGTCGCAGCGAGCGGTCACTCCGTCGACGTCGAGGCCGAGCTGCCGGCACAGCGTCACCGCCCGGGACAGGTGGTAGGACTGGGTGACGATCAGGGCCCGCTCGACGCCGTACACCTCGCGGGCTCTCGCGCAGCTGTCGTAGGTGTCCAGGCCGAACGGGTCGGCCACCACCCGACGCCTGTCGACACCGCGCTCGGCGAGGTACGTCGTCATCACCGCCGGCTCGTCGCCGGACTCCCCACCGCCGTCGCCCGACACCAAGACCACTGTGGCTCGCCCGCTGGTCACCAACTCGGCGGCGGTGTCCAGGCGGCCGGCGAGACGGTCGCCCGGCCGCTGCCGATCGGCCGCCACCTCGGTGCCGAGCACGATCACCACGTCGGCGGCCGGCGCGTCGGCGGCGGCGTACAGGTGGCCGCGTGCGGCGAGCGTCGTCCACAGCCACGGGGAGCTGGCGAGCACCAGCACGACGAGACCCGCGACGGCCAGCCGGCGGAGGCGTCGAGGCCACCGCCGCACCGCGCTGACCGGGGACGATTCAGCCCGCGTCATGCCGATGCCCGGGTGTGGCCTAGTCCTGGGGCCGGCTCGGCGGGGGTGGGAACGGCAGACCGATGCCGCCCCCGTTACCGGGAGTGGTCGGCGTGCCCGTCGGCGTGCCCGTCGGCGTCACGGAGGGCGTCGGGTCGGTCTCCGGCTCGGGCTGACTCACCTTGATGATCACCCTCGTGCCGGTGGGCTTCTTCTCCTTGCCGTTCGGGCTCTGGTCGGTGACCGTCCCCGCCTGGTCGGCGGGCACCTCCGGCCCCTTCTGCACGTCGACAGTGAAGCCGTCGTTCCGGAGGACGCGGGTGGCCTCCTCCTGGCCCAACCCGACGACGTCCGGCACCTCGCGGATGTTGCCCTTCGAGACCGTGAGCTTCACCTGCGTACCTTCGGGAACGCTCTCACCCTCGGGCGGGTCGACGCTGAGGACCTCGTCCTGGCTCGCCTCGTCGTTGACCGTCTTGACGTCGAACTTGAGCTTCGCCTCGGTGAGCCGGGCGATGGCGCTCTCCCGCTTGCTGCCCTTGAGCCCGGCGGGAACACGCACCTCGGGCTTACCGCCACAGATCTGAATGGTGACAGTGCCGTTCTGCTTCACCGAGGTGGTCGGCAGCGGGTTCTGCTTGACGACAGTGCCCTCGGTGCAGTCACTGGCCAGCACCGGGTCACCCACCTGTGCGGACAGACCGGCTTTCTGGATCTCGGCGATCGCCACGTCCCGGGCCTTGCCGGTGAGGGTGGGCACCGACTTCAGGTCGTTGTCCTTCTGCATGTTCCAGAGCAGGGCGGCGACCAGGGCGATCACCGCCAGCACGCCGACCGCGCTGAACGTCGCGATCAGCCAGGAGGACGCCTTGCGCTGACGGGGGTCACCCACCCGGGCCGGGATCTGCCCGGTCTGCGGCCCACGGCCGGAAGCCGGATAGCCGCCCCCACCGCCGGCCGGGGCCATCGCCACCGTCTCCGCCTCGCGCAGCACCGGGGTGGCCAGCACGGGCCGGCCGGCGGCGGCGCGGAGCAGGTCGGCCCGCATCTCGCCAGCGCTCTGGTAGCGGTTCAGCGGGTTCTTCGACAGCGCCTTGAGCACGATCGCGTCGACGGCCGGGGTGACGTCCGGGTTGATGTCGCTCGGCGTCGGCGGCGTCTCCCGTACGTGCTGGTAGGCGACGCTGACCGGGCTGTCCCCGACGAACGGCGGGTGCCCGCAGACCAGTTCGAAGAGCACGCAGCCGGCCGCGTACACGTCGGAGCGCGCGTCGACGGCCTCGCCGCGTGCCTGCTCCGGTGAAAGATACTGGGCAGTGCCGATGACCGCGCTGGTCTGGGTCATGGTGGTCGCACCGCTGGCCAACGCCCGAGCGATGCCGAAGTCCATCACCTTGACCTGGCCCGTCTGGGTGAGCATCACGTTGCCGGGCTTGATGTCCCGGTGGATGATGCCGTGCCGGTGGCTGAACTCCAGGGCAGCGCACATGTCGGCGCAGATCTCCAGCGCACGGCGCGGCTGAAGCCGCCCCTCGGCGCCGAGGACCTCCTTCAAGGTCCGTCCGTTGACGAACTCCATGACGATGAACGGCAGCGTCTCACCGGTCGGCGCGGTCTCCTCGCCGGTGTCGTAGACCGCCACGATGGCCGGATGGTTGAGCGAGGCGGCGTTCTGCGCCTCCCGACGGAACCGCATCTGGAACGTCGCGTCCCGGGCGAGGTCGGTGCGGAGCATCTTGATCGCGACGTCCCGACCGAGCCGGAGGTCGCGACCACGGTGCACCTCGGCCATGCCGCCATAGCCGAGCAGTTCGCCGACCTGGTACCTGCCACCGAGCAGGCGGGCCTGCGCTGTCATCGCGTCTGTCGTCCTTCGCTCGTCGTCGTCCCGCCGTTGCCCGGCTGGAGTCGTACCTCTCGACGGTACGACGTCCGGGTCGGATCGTCGCGCCGGTCGAGTCGTAGCGCGCCGGACGCCACGGTGCGCGGCGCCAGCCCGGCCGATACACCGGCCTGCGACTGCTTCCGTAGGTTGTAGGAAATCACGCCGGAGCAGAGCAGGACCAGCACGGCCAGCAGGATGGCGAGAAGCACCATTCCCGGCCGGGACCGCTGGGGCTGGGGCGACGGCGTCGCCGGGCCGGCCTGCCGGACGTACGCCGGCGGGTGTTCCTGCCGGGGCGGCCCGGACGGCACCGCTGCCGCACCGCGCGGGTAGCCGTTCGGTGCGCCCTGCGGCCGGACGGCCGGCGCGACGGCGGTGGGGCGTGGCTGTTGGGCGGGTGCGACAGCGGTCGGCCTGGCTCCGGCCACCGGTGGACGGGCAGCCGGTGGACGCATCTGGTGCGCCTGCGGCACCTGGGCCCGGCCGGGCGCGGCGGGTGAGGCGGGCGCCGCGGACACCGGCCCGGAGTTGGCGCCGGCCCGAGCCTGCTGGGAGAGCGTGGCCTTGAGCTGACGGGCGACTCCGGCGAGAGCGGCGGCGCTCGGCCAGCGGGCGGCCGGGTCCTTTGCCAACGCCCGTTCGACAAGTGCTCGCACCTGCGGAGGGATGTCGGCCGGCAGTGGCCGGGGCGTCTCCCGGACGTGTCGCATCGCGATGTCGAGGGGGTTGTCGCCCTCGAACGGCCGCCGACCGGCCAGGCACTGGTAGGCGACCACGCCGAGGGCGTACACGTCGGACGCCGGGGTGGCCACGCCGCCGGTGGCCTGCTCCGGCGAGATGTACGAGGCGGTGCCGAGCACCGAACCGGCGGCGGTGAGCTGGCCGACCAGGTCGGAGCGGGCGATGCCGAAGTCGGTCAGGACCAGCGTGCCGTTCGGCCGGACCAGCAGGTTGCCCGGCTTCACATCGCGGTGCACGATGCCCTTCTCGTGCGCGGCGTGCAGCGCGTCGGCGGCCTGCGCGACGAGGGCCATCGTCCGGGCCGGGGTGAGCCGGCCGACCCGGCTCAACGTGGACGACAGGGCGTCACCCTCGACGTACTCCATGACCAGGAAGGCGATCTGCTGGTCGTTGCCGAAGTCGTAGACGTCCACCACGCCGGGATGATTGATGGTGGCCATGGTGCGGGCCTCGCCGCGGAACCGCTCACCGAAGTCCGGGTCGTCGAGCAGGGCGGGCAGCAGGCTCTTCACCGCGACCGTCCGGCCGAGCACCTGGTCGGTGCCGCGCCAGACGTCGCCCATGCCACCGCTGGCGATCCGCTCGTCGAGACGGTAGCGGTTGCCGAGCTGCACGCCGGGGCTGAGCATGTCAGCGACCCCCTGGGTCGGCGATGGCGGCCCGCATGATCTGACCGGCGATCCGAGCCGCCTCGGCGCTGCCACCGGGGCCGGCCTGCTCCAGCATCACGCAGACCGCGGAGACCGGGTTACCGTTCTTGTCCAGGGCGAAGCCGATGAACCAGCCGTGGTCGGGCCGGTCCGGGGCGGACTGGGCGGTGCCGGTCTTGCCGCCGACCGTGTAGCCGTTGATCGCGGCCTTTCGCCCGGTGCCGTTCTGGACCACGCTGACCATCATCTCGCGCAGGTCGGTGGCGACCTGCGGCTCGACGGGCTGACGCAGCTCCCGCGCCTTCGCTGTGTAGTAGCTGGTGGTCCGGTCCGGAGCGAGCAGCTGCCGCACCAGGTACGGCCGCATCTGGCTGCCGTTGTTGGCGATCGAGCCGGCGATCATGGCGCCTTCGAGGGGCGTCATCCGGACGTTGTTCTGACCGATCGAGGACTGGGCCAGCGCGGCCGGGTCGGTGCTGCCGTCCTGGTTCTGCATCGTCCCGGTTCGACTGGCCGCCGTGGGCAGGCCGCCCTCGCCGAGCTGGCCGACGGTCAGGTCCTCCTGCTCGAAACCGAACTGGCGGGCCTTCTCCTTGACGGTCTCCGCGCCGAGCCGCACACCGAGCTGGGCGAAGCCGGTGTTGCACGACTTGGTGACCGCCTCCAGCAGGCTGACCTGCCGAGTCGGGCAGATCGACGGATCGGCGTTGCGGATCGGGGTGCCCGAGGTGGGCGCGGTGTAGCTGGGACCGGCCGGGATCTGGGTGGACTTGGTGACGCCGTTCTCCAGCGCCGCCGCCGCCACCACGATCTTGAAGGTGGAGCCCGGCGGCAGCGTCTCGGCGAGCGCGCGGTTCTTCAGCGGACCTTCCGGGTCCTGTTCCAGCTTGTTGTACGCCGCCGCCGCCTCCTTTGTGTCATGGCTGGCCAGCGGGTTCGGGTTGAAGCTCGGCATGGAGACCAGCGCCTGGATGGCACCGGTACGCGGGTCGATGGCGATCGCCGCGCCCCGCTTCGCACCCACCTCGTTGTTGCCCAGCTGCTCGTACGCCACGTCCTGGGCCCGCTTGGAGAGCGTGAGGAGCACGTTGCCGCCGCCGGTGTCGTCGCCGGTGAACATGTCCTTCAACCGGTCGCCGATCAGCTGGTCGCTGGTGCCGGCCAGGAAGTCGTTCTCCACCTGCTCGATGCCCTGGTCGGCCAGGTTGACCGGCTTGTAGCCGAGCACGTGGGCGTACTTGGCGCCGCTGGGGTAGGTGCGCAGGAACTTCAGGCTGCCGGTGGTCTCCTTGCTCGTGGCCACGGCCGTGCCACCAGCCTCGATGTTGCCGCGCTTGCGGTCGTACTCGGCGACCTGAACCCGACCGTTGTAGTCGCTGGTCCGGTATTCATCCGCCTTGTAGGCCTGGATCCAGTTGAGGTTGGCGAAGAGCAGACCGAACAGGACCATGACGACGACGCCAACGCGGCGCAGGGGTGCGTTCACGGCTTGATCACCTCCGTGGGAGCACCGTGCAGCTGCTCGGGCGGGCCACCGCCGGGTCGGACCGCCTTGCCCCCGCTGCCCCCGGTCACCGGTCGGCGGGCCCCGTCGGAGACCCGCAGCAGCACCGCGATGAGCAGCCAGTTGGCCATCAACGACGACCCGCCGGCGGACAGGAACGGGGTGGTCTGACCGGTCAGCGGGATGAGCTTGCTGATCCCGCCGACGATCACGAAGACCTGGAGGCCGAGGGTGAACGCCAGACCGCCGGCGAGCAGCTTGCCGAACGAGTCCCGTACCGCGAGCGCGGCACGCAGCCCGCGCTCCACGATCAGCAGGTAGACGACCAACAGCGCGGACAGGCCGAAGAGGCCGATCTCCTCACCGATGCCGGCGAAGATGAAGTCGTTCTGCACCTCGGGCAGGATCTCCGGCTGACCGCCGCCCGGCCCCGCGCCGAAGAGCCCGCCAGTGCCCAGGGCGAGCAGGCCCTGCACGAGTTGGTAGCCCTTGTTGGTCGGGTCGGCGAACGGGTCGAGCCAGATCTCCGCCCGCACGTAGAAGTTGGCGAACGGCCCGCCGACAGTCGAGCCGAGGACATAGGCGAGGTACGCGCCGCCGAAGAAGAGGACCAGGCCGATCAGCAGCCAACTGACCCGTTCGGTGGCGATGTAGAGCGTCACCACGAACATGCCGAAGTAGAGCAGCGAGGTGCCCAGGTCCTTCTCGAAGACCAGCACCAGGACGCTGATCAGCCAGACGCCGACCACCGGCCCGAGGTCACGGCCACGCGGAAAGTCGATGCCGAGGAAGCGCCGGCTGGCCAGCGACAGCACCTCACGCTTGCGCACCAGGTAGTAGGCGAAGAAGACCAGCAGCGCCAGCTTGGCGAACTCACCCGGCTGGATCGAGAAGCTGCCGACCCGAACCCACAGCTTCGCGCCGTTGATCTCGGAGATGCTCGGCGGCAGCACCGCCGGGATCATCACCAGCACGATGCCGGCCAACCCCAGGGTGTACGCGTACCGCGAGATCGACCGGTGGTCGCGCATGATCGCGAGCAGGCCGGCGGCGAGGATCACCGCACTGAGCGTCCAGGCCAGCTGCCGCCCGCCCTGCCCCGCGAAGACGGCCAGGCTCTCCCGCTCGGCCACCGGGGCGTCGCCCAGGTCGATCCGGCGCAGGAAGCCCACCCCGAGCCCGTTGAGCAGGGCCACCGCCGGCAGCAGCGCCGGGTCGGCGAACGGGGCCAGGAACCGGATGACCAGGTGCAGGCCGAGGAAGACCGCGCCGAGCGCGGCGGCCGGCATCCAGAAGTCCGAGGTGACAGTGTCCAGCAGGTTCGCCTCGACGGTCGCCCCGTACGCGGCCACCAGCACCATCGCGAGCAACAGCAGGTACAGCTCGGCGTTGCGGCGCGACCGCGCCAGGCGTACGCCGGATTGCTCGCCCGCGGTGGCGGGCGAGGGTGCCGGTGTGGCCGCTACGGTCACGGGTGGAGTCCTCAGGATCTCAGCCGACGCTCACTCAGGAGACCGGCAGCCGGCCGTGTCGAGCGCCGGTGTGGCCGAGTCGGAGGGCGTGACGTCGGGTGTGGTGGTCGCGCCGGCCCCACCGAGAGCGGTGGTGGCACCGACGGTCGGGCTTGCGCTGACAACCCCGTTGGGGGTCGGCGACGCGTTGGCGCTCGGGCTGCCGTTCGGGGTCGGCGTCGAACCGACCGGGGTCGGCGTCGGAGTCGGCGTGGTGACCCCGGCGGCGGTCGGGTCGAGTGGACAGAGCGGCTTCAGGTTGGGGTTGCTCGGCGTGTCGCTGGTCAACTCGGCGAGTTGACGCTCGGCGTCCGGCTCACTCTTGGCCCGGATACCGACCTTGACGGTGTCCTGTGCGGCGACGGTGAGGTCGTCCAGGCGGGTGCCGCTGCGACGGTGCACGCTGGACAGGTCCATCCCGGCGATCTGACCCTGGACACCGCGGAAGACGGCAACCTGGCCCTCTTCGGTGGCTCCCACGTAGTACTGCCGCTGGGTGTAGGTCCAACCACCGAACGCCGCACCACCGACGATCACCAGCAGGGCCAGCGCCATGGCGGCGGTCCGGACCGGGCGTCGCTTCGGCCGGTCGGCGTCGTCGTCGGAGGCCGCCGGCTCCTCGGGCGCGGCCGGGCGCGGCGCGGAGAGCGCCGAGGCTCGGGCGGCCGGAGTCGAGTCGTCGGCGGAGGTCGCCATGCCGCGGTCCCGGGCGGCGGCGCCGCCCACGATCGGGGTCGCCTCGACGATGTCCTGGTCCGTGGCGTCGGCGATGATCACCGTGATGTTGTCCGGCCCACCGCCGCGCAGCGCGAGCTGCACCAGCCGCTCGACGCACTGCTGCGGGTCGGTGTACTCGCGCAGGGTCTCGCCGATGGTTTCGGCGCTGACCACACCTGAGAGGCCGTCGCTGCAGATCAGATACCGGTCGCCGGGCATGACCTGGCGGACCGAGTATTCCGGGTCGATGTCCCGACCGTCGAGGGCGCGGGTGAGCAGCGACCGCTGCGGGTGACTGCTCGCCTCCTCGGCGCTGATGCGGCCTTCGTCGACCAGCATCTGGACGTAGGTGTCGTCCTTGGTGATCTGCGCGAACTCGCCATTGCGCAGCAGGTAGGCCCGCGAGTCGCCAATGTGGACCATCCCCAGCTTGCTGCCGGTGAAGAGGGTCGCCGTCAGCGTGGTGCCCATCCCCTCCAGCTGTGGGTTGGCGTCCACCGTGTCGCGGAGTTGTTGGTTGGCGGTGCCCACGGCCGAACGCAACGCATCGACGAGAGCGTCCCCCGGGACGTCCTCGTCGAGCGGCGCCATGGCACCGATGACGATGTTGCTGGCGACGTCACCGGCGGCCATACCGCCCATGCCGTCGGCAACGGCGAGTAACCGCGGCCCGGCGTAGACGGAGTCTTGATTGCCGTCTCGGATCAGACCGCGGTCGCTGTGGGCCGCATAGCGCAGGGTCAGAGTCATGGCCGTAATTCGAGGGAAGTGCGGCCGATCCGGATCGGCACGCCGAGGGGGACGGGGGTTGGTCCGGAGACCTTAGCGCGATCGAGGTACGTGCCGTTAGTCGAGCCGAGGTCCTCGACGTACCACTGCCCCTCACGCGGCATGAGCCGGGCGTGTCGCGCTGAGGCGTAGTCGTCGGTGATGACCAGGGTGGAGTCCTCAGCCCGACCAATGGTGATCTGCGCTTCACCGAGAGTGATTTTGGTGCCGGCCAGCTGACCGGCCGTCACCACCAGCTGGTGCGCCGCTCTGCCCCGTTTCACCTTCGCCGGCTTCGCCGCCTGCCCCGTCGAGGCGCCTACCGCGCGTGGCGCGGCCACCAGACGACCGGACCGGGCGCCCGCGAAGAGGTCCCGGCGGATCACGCCGACCACCGTGAACACGAAGATCCACAGCAGGATCAGGAACCCGAACCGGGCAACGGTGATGACCAGTTCCGGCAAGGCGGGTCAGCCGTCCACGCGGAAGGTCAGCGTCGTCGTCCCGAGCTGGACCATGTCACCGGGGTTGAGCGCGACGGCGGAGACCCGCTGCCCGTTCACCATGGTGCCGTTGGTCGAACCCAGGTCGGTCAACACGACCTGGCCCCCGTCGAAATCCAGCCGGGCGTGTCGCCGGGAGATGCCGACGTCGGGTAGACGCAGGTTGGCCTGGTCGCCGCGACCGATCACCGTCGACCCCATCTGGAGGGGGTAGGTGCGACCGTCGCCGGAGACCAGCCGCACGTTGCGACCGCCACCGTGCCCGGGCGGCGGACCGTAGCCACCGCCCTGGTCGTACGCGGGGTAGGCGGGCGGGCCGGCGTCGTAGCCGGGCGCCGACACCGGGGCGACCTCACCGCCGGTGTAGACCTCGGCCGTGACACGGAACATGCCCGTGTCCAGACCCTCGCCTCGCTCGATCTCGACGATCACGTCGCCGTAGACCGTCCACGCCTGCTCGCCGATGAACTCCGCCTGCGACTGGGCCAACTCCTGGGCCAGCGCGGCGGCGTACGGCGCCAGCCGACTGTGGTCGAACGGCGAGAGATCGATCACGTAGCGGTTGGGCACCAACGTGCGCCCACCGGCCAGGATCGCCTTGTGCGCCTCGGCCTCCCGCTGCATGGCGTTGAGGATCTCCACGGGGTGAACCACCCCTTTGAAGACCTTGGCGAAGGCCCCTTCGACCAGGCCTTCCAGACGCTTCTCGAAGCGTTGCAGCACGCTCACCGGCTCCTCCTCGGGTCCCGAGGACATGATGGTATCCGGCCGGCGCGCGCGCAGCTCACACGCCGCTCGGCCGGCTGCTCTCGACCCGTTCGGAAGGGCCGGGATTGTCGTGCTAATCTTTCGTCCGCCACGAACGGTAATCGCTCGTGGCGAGCGCCGGGGACAGCGTAGTATTCCCGAGGCCCGTTGGAGACAGCGGGGCCGGGCGGCTAGAGTGTTCCGGGTTGTGCCACGGGGATGTGGCGGAATGGCAGACGCGCACGGTTCAGGTCCGTGTGCCCGAAAGGGCGTGGGGGTTCAACTCCCCCCATCCCCACCAACGACGAGGGCTCCGCTTCATGCGGGGCCCTTCCGTCATATCGGGGCGTGCTGGACGTCACGCTATGCTCCGATGGATTCTGCCTCCGATGGACCAGGAGTGGCGTGTGAGTGTCGCGTTGGTGACAGGGTCGGGTGGTCTGATCGGCTCCGAGGCGGTCCGGCATTTCGCCGGCCTCGGTCTGGATGTTGTCGGCATCGACAACGACATGCGCCGGTATTTCTTCGGCGAGGACGGCTCCACCTCGTGGAGCCTTGAACGGCTCGGCCGTGACCTGGGCAACGCGTACACCCACTTCGCGGTGGACATCCGGGACCGGGACGGCCTGGAGCAGGTGTTCAAGAAGTACGGCTCGGACATCGCCGTGGTGATCCACAGCGCTGCCCAGCCGAGCCATGACTGGGCAGCCAAGGAGCCGTACACGGACTTCGACGTGAACGCCGGCGGCACGCTCAACATCCTGGAGAACACGCGCCGGCACGCGATCGACGCACCGTTCATCCACTGCTCGACGAACAAGGTGTACGGCGATCGGCCCAACAGCCTGCCGCTCATCGAGCTGGAGACCCGGTACGAGCTGCCCGAGGACCACCGCTGGTACCAGGGCATCACCGAAGAGATGTCGATCGACCACTCGCTGCATTCGGTCTTCGGGGCCTCCAAGGTCGCCGCGGACGTGATGGTCCAGGAGTATGGGCGTTACTTCGACATGAAGACCGCCTGCTTCCGGGGCGGCACGCTGACCGGCCCGGCGCACTCCGCGGCCGAGCTGCACGGGTTCCTGGCCTATCTGATGCGCTGCGTCATGGAGGGCCGGACGTACAACCTCTTCGGCTACAAGGGCAAGATGGTGCGGGACGCGATCCACTCGCACGATGTGCTGACCGCGTTCGAGGCGTTCTTCCGGGCCCCGCGATCCGCCGAGGTCTACAACCTCGGTGGCGGCCGGCACTCCAACACCTCGCACATCGAGGCGTTCCGGATCGCGGAGGAGATCACCGGCCGCGAGGCGCGGATCAACTACGTCGAGCAGAACCGCACCGGCGACCACCAGTGGTACGTCAGCAGCATGGCCAGG
>NZ_JBEZGJ010000153.1:0-17720 GCF_040649965.1 Micromonospora sp. NPDC048843 | reverse complement strand
ACTGCAACCCCGGCTCGTCGTACACCTCGTCGATGCCGTTCTGCGTGGCCCTCGCCGGGCTGAACCGGAGGCGTCGGCGCCGAACTCAGCGGTCGGCGGTGGTCAGGGCCGGGTGCCCTGGCCGCCGGTGTGCGGGAGCCGCTCGGTGGGGATCACGCCGAGGCGGCCGGCCTGGAAGTCCTCGAACGCCTTGAGCAGTTCGTCCCGGGTGTTCATCACGAACGGGCCGTACTGTGCCACCGGCTCCCGGATCGGCTGACCACCCATGATGTAGAGGTCCAGTGCCGGGGTGTTGCTGTCCTGCGCGGTGTCGGCGCTGAACCGCAGCGCGTCACCGGGGCCGTGCACGGCGAGCTGGCCGGTACGCACCGGCCGCCGGTCGGTGCCGACAGTGCCGCGACCGCCCAGCACGTACACCAGGGCGTTGAAGTCGGGCCGCCAGGGAAGGTCGACCTGCGCGCCCGGCTGCACCGTGACATGCGTGATGGTGATCGGGGTGAAGGTCGAACCCGGGCCGCGGTGCCCGGCGACCTCGCCGGCGATGACCCGGATCAGCGCGCCGCCGTCGGGCGTGGTGAGCAGCGCCGACTCCCGACCTCGGATGTCCTGGTAGCGGGGCGGGTTCATCTTGGCCGAGCGGGGCAGGTTGACCCACAGTTGGGTGCCGTGGAAGAGCCCGCCGCTCATCACCAGGTGCTCCGGCGGCGCCTCGATGTGCAGCAGGCCGCTGCCCGCCGTCATCCACTGGGTGTCGCCGTCGGTGATGGTGCCGCCACCGCCGTTGGAGTCCTGGTGGTCGAAGACGCCGTCGATGATGTACGTGACGGTTTCGAAGCCGCGGTGCGGGTGCCACGGGGTGCCCTTGGGCTCGCCCGGCGCGTAGTCGACCTCGCCCATCTGGTCGAGGTGGATGAACGGGTCCAGGTCGGTGGTCGCCACCCCGGCGAAGGCGCGACGGACCGGGAAGCCCTCGCCCTCGAAGCCGCTGGGCGCCGTGGTCACGGTGCGGACCGGACGGATCGTGGTGGCCTCGTCGAGCCGGGGCAGGCGGGGCAGGACGAGGACGTTGTCGACGGTGATCGCGGGCATGTCGAGGCTCCTAGCGTGAAGCGGGGGTGGTCGAGCTGACCCGCGATGCCCGCAGGCGCTCGCCGAGCCGGTCGAAGACCCGGGTGAGGCAGGCGACCTCGGCGTCGTCGAGGTCGTCCATGAGATGGGTACGCACCGACGCCAGATGGTGGGGTGCGGCTTCCCGCAGGGCGAGCAGCCCGGCGGCGGTGAGCACCGCCTCGCTGCCGCGCCGGTCGTCCGGGCAGGGCTCCTTGCTGACCAGGCCACGACGCTGCATGGAGGAGACCTGGTAGGTGAGGCGACTGGGCGAGAAGATCAACCGGCTGGCCAGCTCGCCCATCCGGAGCCGCTGCCCGGGTGCCTCGGAGAGCAGGACCAGCACGTGGTAGTCGGGGAAGCTGAGGTCGCTGTCGACCCGCAGATCCTCTTCCAACTGGGTGTAGAGACGCTGGCTGGCCTCGATGTAGGCGCGCCAGGCGGCCTCTCGGGTGCTGTCCAGGCTCTCGGTCATGTCATGGACGATAGCACTCTTTCAAAATTTAAGTAACGTCGTTGGGCGTCGCCTGGGTCACTTCCTCGTGTCCCGTGCGGCCGGATAGTGCAGCTTTGAAGGAAAGCCGCGTTAATCGGGCGGCGCGCAGGTCTTAGTTGTGCCAGACTCCGGCCTCGTGGAACACGTGGAACTCTCCGCCGCCGACTTGTTGCTGCGCCCCTGGCGGGACGAGGACGCCCCGGCGGTGCGCGACGCCCTCCGGGACCCGGCGATCGCCCAGTGGAACCCGCAGGGTGGCGACCCGATCGACGACGATGTCGCGCTGCTCTGGGTACGTCGCCGGGCCGACTGGTCCACCGGTGGCCACGCCTCGATGGCGGTCACCGCGGCGGCCGACGGCAAACTGCTCGGCTCGGTGTCGCTGCACCGCATCCACGACGGCGACGCGTCCATCGGCTATTGGACGGTGCCCGCCGCGCGGGGGCGTCAGGTGGCGGTGCGTGCCGTCGTCCGGCTCACCGACTGGGCTTTCGCGGATCTCGGGCTGCACCGGGTGGAGCTGTGTCACGCGGTGGCCAACCCGGCGTCCTGCCGGGTCGCCGACCGCGCCGGCTACCCGGCCGAGGGGACCCTGCGCGAGTCGTACCGGTACGGCGACGGCCGCCGCTACGACGAGCACCTGCACGCCCGCCTGGCCACCGACCGCTAGCCGGAGGCGGACCGGGGCCAGAACCCGCTTCGACTCCGGCCGCGCAGGTCGTGTCGAACCGTCACTCGGTGACCTTGTGGAGGAAGGTCGCCAGGGCGGTCCTGACGCGGTCGATCCGCTCCGGCAGGGGCAGCGGCTCGGGCGCGGGGGGCCCGGCGTGCTTCTTTCCCCGCAGATACAGCGAGCAGGCCAGGTCGGAGCACAGGTACGTCCCCACGGAGTCGCCCTGCCGTCCGCTCGGACCGGCCTTGGGGGCGGTCATCAACGAGACGCCACCGCCGAGGTGGGTGGTCAGGCAGAACGAGCACATGCTGTGTCGCACGCGCCCCATCTGGTGCGTCGCGGCCCGCAGCACCACCCCGGCCAGCTTGCCGTCGGTCTCGGCGACCAGGTAGGCCCGCTGCGGCGCGGAGGGATCCCGCCAGCCGAGGAAGTCGAGGTCGTCCCACTGACGCATTTCAAGATCGTTCGGTACGGCCAGCCGCTTCGCCTCGCCCTTGCTGCAATTGACGAAGGACGCGCGGATGACGGATTCGGTAAGGGCCAACATAGGTAGTAGCCTAGCCCTCCTAGGCAAGCGATTATTACGGCTAGGTTTGGAGTGTGCTGCATGGCACGTGCCGGGGTGACAGTCGAGCGCCTGACACTGGCGGCGGCCGAGCTGGCCGACGAGGTGGGCGTGGAGAACGTCACTGTCGCCGCGCTCGCACGCCAGTTCGGGGTCAAGGACGCCAGCCTGTACTTCCACCTCAAGAACGCGCAGGAACTGCGGGTCAGGATCGCCCTGCTGGCACTGGCGGAGCTGGCCGACAGGGTCGCCGCCGCGCTCGCCGGCCGGGCCGGCAAGGATGCGCTGGTGGCGTTCGCCAACGCGTACCGCGACTACGCGCAAGAGCACCCGGGTCGCTACGCGGCAATGCAGATCGACCTGGACCCGGAGACCGCCGCCGCGAGCGCGGGCGTCCGGCACGCCGAGATGACCCGGGCGATCCTGCGCGGCTATCGGCTCTCCGAACCCGACCAGACCGACGCGGTGCGGATGATGCACAGCACGTTCCACGGGTTCGTGAGCCTGGAGAAGACCGGCAGCTTCCGGCACACCCCGCGCCCCACCGACGACTCCTGGTCGCGCACCCTGGACGCCCTCGACGCCGTCCTCACCAACTGGCCGTCGCGCTGAGCCACCGGAGAGCCGAGGCATAGGCTCGGTGGCGTGGATGATCTGGAGTTGGCCGACTGGCGGGAGCGCGTGGCCCGGCTGTACCTGTCCGACGTCGACCTGGAAGGCTTCCGCGCCGGCCGCGACGAACTCTTCGCCACCCACCCGCAGAGCCCGATCCCCGTGGCGGAGCGACAGGACTTCACCGGGGTGCGCTACTTCCCGCCCAATCCCGAGGCCGTGGTCGAGGCGTCCCTGCGACCGGCCAGCGGCGAGCTGCGCATCGACACCGGCGGCCCGGACGGGGTGATCGCGTACCGGCGGGTGGCGGTTGCCGAGACGCAGTGGGGGCCGCTGACCATGTGGTGGATCGAGGCGTACGGGGGTGGGCTGTTCGTTCCGCTGCGCGACGGCACCTGCGGGCGGGAGAGCTACGGCGGAGGCCGGTACCTCACCGACACGGTGAAGGGCACCTTCGGCCGGGGCGTCGAGCTACTGCCCGGCGACCGGGTCCGGCTGGACGCCAACTACCTCTACAACCCGAGCTGCGCGTACGACGACCGCTGGGCCTGCCCGCTGGCACCACCGGAAAACCGGGTCGAGGTCGACATCCGCGCCGGCGAGCTGACGTACCCGACCTACTGATCGGCTCGATCCCCGTGGCGTCGCGCGGGTTGACCTCAAGTCGCGTTCAACGCCTACTGTCGACGTCATCGATCCGTGCGGGGGAGTGGTCTGATGACGGTCAGCTGGGCGTACATCTATGAGCACCCGGGCAGCGACCCCGTTGCCGACCGGGTCGTGCTGGACCGCGACGGCCAACGCACCTACCTCGTGCCCGTGCCGGACCCGGTGCTGGCCCCCGCCGTGGCCGTGGACCTGCTGGCCGAGGGGGTCGCGCTGATCGAGCTGTGCGGCGGTTTCGCGCTGGCGGCGGCGGCACGGGTGGCCGAGGCCGTCGGCGGGCGTGTGCCGGTCGGGCACGTCACATTCGCCGTGGACTCGGTGCGCGGCGCCACGCGGTACGGCGAACTGTTCGAGGCTCAGCCCGACTGAACGAACGAATCGGCCGCCCCGGCGTGCAGCCGGGACGGCCGGTCGATCGTCGCTCAGCGGGCGTTCGCCGCCGAGCTGGACATCTGCATCCGACCGAGTAGCTGTCGCGCCTGGTCGGCGAGCTGCGCGTCGACAGTCACCGCGTACTGCCCGGCGCGCAGTGAGCTGGCCGAGGTGAAGTCGCGCTGGCCGCCCGTCATGGCGTGCGCGACAGCGCCGAACACGGCACCCCAGATCGCACCGATGACCAGCCCGACCAGGATCACCGCCAGCCAGTTGCCGACGGTGAAGATGCCGAACAACAGGCCGATGAAGAGGCCGAACCAGGCCCCGGTGCCGGCGCCGAGCAGACCGGCTCGGCCGGTGGTCATTCGCCCCAGCACCGTCTCCACCAACGTGAGGTTGGTGCCGACGATGGCGCTGTGCTCCACCGGAAAGCGGTTGTCGGCCAGGTAGTCGACGACCCGCTGCGCGGTCGGATAGTCCGGGTACGAGCCGATCGTCACGGTCGGCGGGCCGGCCTCCGGCCCGTGGCCGTCCCCGGCCGGTGTCGACAGGCGGCCGGCCGGCCCGGATGGAAGCAGGTCGCCACCCTGTGTGCCGGACCGCCAGGCGGCGGTCGGCCCCGAAGCTGACGTCATGAGCATCCTCCCTCGTCAGCTCGCCGGGTTCCCGTCCAGGCCGACCGGTAACGCGGTCTCCACCATCGGGCAGGAGGGGAATGGGCACGGACTGCCCGGGTAGGCAGTCAGGTGGAGAGCGGACAGATCAGCGACTACGGTTTCCTCGCCGACGGCCGCAGCGCGGCGCTGGTGGACGCCTCGGGCTCGGTGAACTGGTGGTGCCCTGGCCGGTACGACGCCCCGTCGGTGTTCGGGCGGCTGCTCGACGACAACGCCGGGCACTGGTCGATCCAGCCCGAGGGCGACTACCAGGTCGAACGCTCCTACCTCGAGGACACGCTGGTGCTGCGGACGGTCTTCCGCACCGCGCGGGGAGAGGTCGCGCTGACCGACGCGCTCGCCTTCGAGCCCGGCTCACGCAGTCACGACATCGGCCTGCACTCGCCGCAGGTGCTGGTCCGTTCGGTGGAGGGGTTGTCCGGTTCGGTGCCGATGCGGGTGCACTACCGGCCGCGTTTCGAGTACGGCCGGACCATCGCGTACCTGATCGAGCGGGAGGACATGCTGGAGGCCATCGCCGGGGCAGCCCGACTCACCCTGCGCTGCAGCGAGCGGTTGATCGCCGGGGACGGCGAGGCCACCGGGACGTTCACCGCCCGCGCCGGCACGAACCACAACTTCACACTCGGGTACGCCCCGACCTACGACGCCCCGCTGCCCGAGGTGCCGGACGCCGACCAGACCATCGCCGACACCGTCGCCGGCTGGCGCTCCTGGTCGGCCGATCACCCCTACGACGGGCTCTACCCCGAGCAGGTGCGGCGCAGCCGGCTGGTGGTGCAGGGCATGACGTACCGGCCCAGTGGAGCGGTGGTGGCCTCGGTGACCACCTCGCTGCCGGAGAAACTCGGCGGGGACCGCAACTACGACTACCGCTATGTCTGGGTGCGCGACTTCAGCCTGACCCTGCGGGCGCTCTGGCGGACGGCGTGCCTGGACGAGGTGCAGCGGCAGTTCGCCTGGTTGGGTCGGGCGATGGGCCGCATCGACGACAAGCCGGTGCCCATCATGTACGGGGTGCTGGGGGAGCGGGACCTCACCGAGCACCGCCTGGAACAGCTCGGCGGCTACCGCGACAGCCCACCCGTGGTGATCGGCAACGACGCGTGGCAGCAGCGGCAGACCGACATCTTCGGCGAGGCGATGGATGCCGCCTGGTTGATGCGCGACAAGCTGGAGCCGCTGGGCCCGGAGGTGCAGCACGTGCTCCGGGTGCTCGCCGACCAGGCCGAGCGGGACTGGCCGTTGCCCGACGCGGGCATGTGGGAGGAGCGCGGCGCCCAGCACCACCACGTGTCCTCGAAGGTGCAGTGCTGGGTCGCCCTCGATCGGGCGGTCCGCTTCGGTGACAAGCTCGGCGAGCCGCAGGACGTGGCCCGCTGGGCGGCCGCCCGCGACGCGGTGCGCGCGGAGGTGCTCGAGCGGGGCTGGAATGAGCGGCTCCAGTCGTACACCGGGAGTTTCGAGTCCGACGATCTGGACGCCTCGGTGTTGGTGATGCCGCTGGTCGGCTTCCTGCGGGCCGACGATCCGCGGATGCGCGCGACGATCCGCGCGGTGGAGCAGCGGCTCTCCCACGACGGCCTGCTGCGGCGCTGGGACGGCGACCCAGCGGGGTTTCTCATCTGCTCGTTCTGGTTGGTGTGTTGCCTGGCGCTGGCCGGTGAGCGGGACCGGGCGCACGAGTTGTTCCGGGGGCTGGCGGAGCGGGTCAACGACCTCGGCCTGTTCGCCGAGCAGATCGACCCGCTGACCGGGGAGCAGCTGGGCAACTTCCCCCAGGCGTTCTCCCACATCGGCCTGATCAACGCCGCCGGTGTGCTGACCGACGTCGAGCGGGACCCGACGCTGCGGCAGTCTGGAATGCCGCCGGCGTACCTGTCTCCGGTGCGCCAGTGAGCCGGACTTTCGCGGAGATCGTGACAACTTTCTATCTGGTGACGCGAAGTTCTATCGCTTTCCAGTGAAAGGCGTTAATGTCCGGGACACCCTGCGGTGCTCCTCCAGTCGGCGGGAGCGGCACCGAGATCCCCCGGACAGCTGGAGGTCTCGTGTCCCGCACACCGCGCCGACGTCTCGTCAGCGCCACCACAGTGCTCACCGTCCTGGTCACCCTTTGCCTCGTTCCGCAGGCGAGCGTTCCACCGGCCGCCGCGTCCCCGGTCCAGGCCGCCGCCCTCGCGCCGCCCGCCACCATCGGTTTCGAGAAGGTCGCCCTCGACGGCGGCCTCTCCATGGGCGAACCGATCGAACTGGCCGTCGCACCCGACGGCAAGGTCTTCTACATCAACCGGGGCACCAGTGCCGCCGGTGGCCAGGTCCGCCTCTACAACCCGGCGACCAGCTCCACCACCGTGGCCCTGACCCTGCCGCTGGACGCCCGCTTCGAGGACGGCCTGATCGGCATCACGCTGCACCCGAGCTTCGCGAGTAACCGCTGGGTCTACCTCTTCTACTCGCCGAAGGTCACCCCACTGGTCAACCGGATCAGTCGGTTCACCTTCAACCCGTCCACGTTGCTGCTCGACGCGGGCAGCGAGGACGTGCTGATCGAGTGGCCCACCGAACGCGATCTCTGCTGCCACTCGGCCGGCTCGATGAGCTGGGACACCGCCGGCAACCTGTACTTCGCCGTCGGCGACAACACCAACTCCGGCGGTGACTCCGCCGGGATGGCCCCGATCGACGAGCGGACGAGCCGCAACGCGCAGTACGACGCCCAGCGCACATCCGGCAACACCAACGACCTGCGCGGCAAGATCAACCGGATCCACCCGGAGAACGACGGCAGCTACACCGTCCCCGCCGGCAACCTCTTCGCCGCCGGCACGGCGCGAACACGCCCGGAGATCTACGTGATGGGCGTGCGCAACCCGTACCGGATCTGGGTGGACCGCAAGGCCAACAACACCCTCTACTGGGGTGAGGTCGGCCCGGATGCCGGCACCGACCTCGCCAACCGTGGCCCGGCGGCCTACGACGAGTTCAACAGGGCCAACGGGCCCGGCAACTACGGCTGGCCGTACTGTGGCGGCCCCAACGTCGCCTACAACGACTGGGACTTCGCCACCGCCACCCCGCGTGGCTGGTTCCCCTGCGGCGGCTCGACCGGCCCGGTCAACAACTCACCCCGCAACACCGGCGTCCAGCAGCTTCCGCCGACGAAACCGGCACTGGTCTGGGAGCAGCACGGCGGCAGTGAGGACTGGCCGGCGCTGGACAACCCGGGTGGGTGCGGGTCGCCCAACCACGTCGAGGTCTACCACTACGACCCGAACCTCGTCTCGGACGTGAAGTGGCCGGCCTACTACGACAACAAGTGGCTGATCTCCGAGTACTGCCGCAACTGGATCAAGGAGGTCCAGTTCGACAACGGCAACCCGTCCACCGGGGCGCCGACAGTCATCGAGCCGGTGCTCGCCGGCATGAAACTCGTCCACCCCATCGACTGGCAGTTCGGCCCGGACGGCTCGCTCTACCTGCTGGAGTACGGCAGCGGCTACTTCTCCGGCGCTGTCGACGCCGGTCTCTACAAAATCAACTATGTCCAGGGTGGTCGGTCGCCGGAGGCCAAGGCCACAGTCAACCGGGACAACGGCCTGGCCCCCCTCTCGGTCACCTTCTCCAGCGCCGGCAGCTCGGACCCGGACGGCGACCCGCTGACGTACGCGTGGGACTTCACAAACAACGGCAGCACCGACTCGACCGCCGCGAACCCGACCTTCACGTACTCCGCCAACGGCAGCTACAGCGCCCGGCTCACAGTCAACGACGGCACCGGCCGCAGCGCCACCACAGTGGTGTCGGTGGTGGTCGGCAACAACCGGCCGACCGTCACGTTGACCGGCCTGCCCGCCGGCGGGCTCTTCGACTGGGGGCAGGACCTGGCGGTGGGCGCCACGGCCAGTGACCCGCAGGACGGCACGCCGGCCTGCTCGGCGGTCGTCGTCCGGGCCGCGCTGGGCCACCAGGAGCATGCCCACGAGGAGGGGGAGGGGACCGGCTGCGGCGCGACCTTCAACACCGGCCCGGTGCACGCCGGCCCCGACTCGGTGCTGTTCTTCGTCCTGCGGGGCAGCTACACCGATCGCGGCGCGACCGGCTCGGCCGCGCTCACCGGTGAGCAGGAGATCCTTCTCTACCCGAAACAGTGGCAGGCCGAGCACTTCGTCCAGCTCAACGGCCCCAAGGTGATCGACCAGGCGGCGGCCGAGGGCGGCAAGCGGCTTGGTGACGTCCAAAACGGCGAGAGCGTCCGGCACCACGCGGTGAGCCTCAAGGGGATCACCGGCGTCCGGGCCCGGGTCTCCTCCGGTGGCCCCGGCGGCACCCTCTCCTTCCGGTACGACTCACCGACCGGCACCGAGGTCGCCCGGATCGCGGTGCCGAACACCGGCGGCTGGGACAACTACACCGAGCTGAGCGCCACGGTGACCAAGCCCGACGACGGCACCCATGACCTGTACCTGGTCGTCACCGGCGGCAGCGGGGCGTTGCTGGACGTGGACAGCTACACCTTCACCGGCCCGGGCGTCGGCACCGGCGGGGCGCGCACCGGTGAGGTCAAGGCCCTCGGCAAGTGCGCGGACATCGCCTCCAGCCAGACCGCGAACGGCACCAAGGTGCAGACCTGGACCTGCAACGGCACCGCCGCCCAGCGTTGGACCCTGCCCGGCGACGGTACGGTGCGGGGGCTCGCCAAGTGCCTGGACGTGAAGGCGAGCGGCCTCACCGACGGCACCCTCGTGCAGCTCTACGACTGCAACGGCAGTGGGGCCCAGCAGTGGGCCGCCCAGTCGGACGGCAGCCTGCGCAACCCCCAGTCCGGGCGCTGCCTGGACATCCCCAACTCGGACCTCACCGACGGTCGGCAACTGCGGATCTGGACCTGCAACGGCACCGGGGCGCAACGCTGGACCCTGCCGTGACCGCCCCCTGACCGGCTCGGCACCCGTACCCGAGCGTCGGTGACGCACGGGGCCGGGCGGCGGAGGCGGAGCCCGGCCGTCCACCCACGTCCCCCGGGTGGGCGGCCGGGACTCGGGGCACAATGCCGGTATGCGGCTGGTGCTCACGGCGGACACACACGTACCGAAGCGGGCCCGGGACCTACCCGGGCCCCTCTGGGCTGCCATCGAGGCGGCCGACGTGGTGGTGCACGCCGGCGACTGGGTGGACGAGGCCCTGCTCGACGCCATGACCGCGCGTTCACGCCGGCTGATCGGGGTGTACGGCAACAACGACGGCCCGGCGCTGCGCTCCCGGCTGCCGGAGGTGGCCCGGGTCGAGCTCGACGGCCTGCGGATGGCGGTGGTGCACGAGACCGGTCAACGGACCGGCCGGGAGAAGCGGTGCGCGGCCCGCTTTCCAGACGCCGACCTGCTGGTGTTCGGGCATTCGCACATCCCCTGGGACACCGAGGCGCCCGGTGGGCTGCGCCTGCTCAACCCCGGCTCACCCACCGACCGCCGCTCCCAACCCCACGCCACCTACCTCACCGCCCAGGTGCACGCCGCCACCCTCACCAAGGTCCACCTGCACCACCTACCCCGCACCTAATCCCGCTCGCCCCCAGCCCGCGATCTTGCACGTACTGTCGGTGATTTGCGCCTTGTGGTTCCGTTTGTCGCAACAGAAAGTGCAAGATCGCGGGCGAAGGGGTCGGGTTCTACTGGCCTCGGCCCGTTTTGGCCTGGAGTTCGTCGATGCGCTTGGACGCCTCGGCCTTGGTCAGGTCGTCCGGGAGGTCGGCATGGGCCTCCCGGGCCAGTGTGCTCAGGTAGGACTCCTGGGCGGCGGTCGGCGGCTCGTCCCCGGTGACCCACTCGTCCGGGTCCTTGATCGCTGTGTTCTCGTCAGCCTGCTCGGTGCGGCGCTCCGTCATCATCATCACCCTTTCTTTCGAACAGGTGTGCCAGTACCCCGATCGTCGGTGGTTCATGCCCGCACGCCGCCACCTACGATCATCTGATGACGGAGGACCAGTCGAGCGTGGTGGTGGTCGGGGCGGGTATCGCCGGAATGGCCTGTGCGGTCGAGTTGACCCGGGCCGGGGTGCCGGTGCAGGTTCGGGAGCGGGGGCACGTCTGCGGTGGCCGGATGGCCAGCAAACGCTTCCAGGGCCGGCCCGCGGACATCGGCGCCGCCTACTTCACCGCCACCGACCCCGACTTTGCCGCACTGGTCGAGCAGTGGCGCGCCGCCGGACTGGTCCGCGAATGGACCGACACCTTCCAGTCGTACGACAGGAGTGGCACCCACGAGGTGCCCGGGCCGATGCGCTTCGCCGCCCCCCGTGGGCTGCGCTCGTTGGTCGAGCACCTGACCGGCACGGTACCGGTGACCGTCGACCGGCTGGTGCTCACTGTGGAACCCGGCCCGGTCGTCGACGGGCAGTCGTTTGCGGCGGTCGCCCTGGCCATGCCGGGTCCGCAAGCCGCCCTGCTGCTCGATCCGGCCCTGACCGACGCCACCCGGGTCGTGCAGGAGCAACGCTGGTCGCCGTCGCTGGCCGCGGTGCTGCGCTTCCCGACCCGGCGCTGGCCGGACTTCCGCGGCGCGTTCGTCAACGAGCACCCGATCCTCAACCTCGTCTGCGACGACGGCGACCGGCGCGGTGACGGCGCGCCGGTGCTGGTAGCGCACACCGTGCCGGAGTTCGCGGCCGGGCACCTGGCCCAACCCACCGGGGCCGGCCTCGCGATCGAGCAGGCCGTCCGGGACCTGCTCGGGCTGCCCGAGCAGGCCGTCGACGTGCACGTGCACCGCTGGACGTACGCGAAGCCGACCACCGACGCCGGCGGCGCCACCCACCACCTCGACGCCGACGGGATCGGCCTGGCCGGCGACGCGTTCGGCAAGCCCCGGGTGCAGAGCGCCTGGCGCTCCGGCCGGGATCTGGGCCGTGCGTTGGCCGCCCGCCTGGCCTGAGTCACCCGCCCAGGCGTGCCCGGCTGGGCTGAGCCACCGCTTGGGCCCGCCCGGCCCGGGCCACTCGGTCAGGCGTGCCCGGCTGCCGCTACGGGGCGAGCGTCGGCGTCCCGCTCGGCCGGGTCGGAGGTCCGCTCTCCCTCCCGGTCCAGCAGTTGCATGACCGGGGTCGCCGTGATGCCGTGCACCACGACGGAGACGAGCACCACCAGCCCGACGGTCGCCCAGAGCAGCTCGGCCTGTGGGAAGTCGGCCTTGGTGGTGGCGTACGCGAGGTAGTAGAACGAACCGACGCCGCGGATGCCGAACAGCGAGATGACCCAGTGCTCGGCCGGGCGCCCGGGAGCGCCGCGCAACGACAACCAGCCGATCAGCGGCCGCACCAGGAACACCAGCGCCAGCCCGACGGCGGCCGCCGGCCAGGTCAGCGGGCCCAGCAGACCACCCACTATCGCGCCGCCGAGCAGCAGCAACAGCACCAGGGTGAGCAGCCGTTCGACCTGCTCGGCGAAGTCGTGCAACACCGAGTGGAACTCGTGGGTCCGCTCGGCGGCCCGAATGGCCCGGGCGGCCACGAACACCGCCAGGAAGCCGTACCCGCCAACCACCTCCACCAGCCCGTACGCCAGGAACGTCGCGGCCAGCGCCAGGAAGCCCTCGGCGTGCCGGGCCAGCCGCAGCTCGCTGGGCGCGCGGAAGAACAGCTTGCCGAGCAGCCAGCCGATGAGCAGGCCACCGCCGACGCCGATGCTGATCTTCCAGAGCACGTCCACCGTGAACCACTCGGCCAACCAGTCGCCCGGGGCGAGGCTGGTCGAGGCGATGGCGATGGCCGCGTAGACGAACGGAAACGCCAGCCCGTCGTTGAGGCCGGCCTCGGAGGTCAACGCGAAGCGGACCTCGTCCTCGGAATCCTCCACGTCGGTGGGCTCGCCGACCTGCACGTCGGCGGCGAGCACCGGGTCGGTGGGTGCCAGCGCGGCGCCCAGCAGCAGCGCGGCGGCCGGCACCAGCCCCGCCCACCACCAGCCGAGCAGCGCCACCGCCGCGATGCACAGGGGCATCGCGATCGCCAGCAGCCGCCAGGTGGACGACCACCGCCGCCAACTCAACGGTCGGTCGATCTTCAGCCCGGCGCCCATCAGCGCGACGATCACCCCGATCTCGGTGAGGTGGGTGGTCAGCTCCGGGTGGGCCAGGGGGTCCGGTGACGGCAGTCCGACCGGCAGCAGGAACACCAGCATGCCGAGGGCGAGAAAGGCGATCGGCATGGACAGCGGGCGCTGCTCCAGCACCCGCGGCAGGATGCCCGCGAGCAGAGCGCCCAGGCCCACCAGCGCGAACGCCACATCTACCGGCTCCACGGCACCACCTTTCCGCCCGCACCCGCGAGGTGCGGGCAGGTGGTGACAGTCCTTGCCCCGCAAGGGCTCCGGCTATGCGCGTCAGTGCCGGTGGACCCGAGTGATCCTCACCGGGGCCGGGCGAGCGGCGAGTCCGCCAACTCGTGCAACAGCGCGGCCGGGTCGTCGTACACCGCCACGGCACCCGCGCCGGCGAGCTCGCCGCGGCTGGTGCCACCGCAGGTCAGGCCCACACACGGAATGTTCAGCTTCCCGGCCGCGGCGACGTCCCACACCGAGTCACCGACGAAGACCACCCGCTCGGCGGCCAACCCGGACTGCTCCAACGCGGCGATGAGGATGTCCGGGGCCGGCTTGCTCTGCTGGGCGTCCGCCGAGGAGGTGACAGTGTCGATCACGTCGTCGGCGGCCAGCGCCCGACGAAGCGCGCCCACCTCGGGTTCCGAGGCGGAGGTGGCCAGCACGACCCGCAACCCCCGCTCGGCGCAGGCCCGCAACAGGTCAGCCGCCCGGGGTAGCGGCGTGAGCCGTTCCCAGTACTCGGCGTAGAGGGTGTCGTGCGCGTCGCGCAGCTTCGAGTCGGCGTCGCGGTCCCGCTCCGGGCCGAGGAGATGATCCAGGAGCTTGTCCGAACCCATCCCGATCGAACGGTGCACCACTGCCATCGGCACCGGCTGATCGGTCTGGCGTAACGCCTCCCACCAGCTCACCGTGTGCAGGTAGGTGGTGTCCACCAGGGTGCCGTCCACATCGAAGAGGACCCCGGCGGGCCGGTCGGTGGCCATTGGCGTCCTCCTACCCTCGGGCGGTTCAGGGATGCGCGGCCGGCGGCGTGAGGATCTCGAACCAGACCGTGGAGCCCCGGACCGACGGGTCGGTGCCCCAGGCGTCGCTGAGCTCCTCGATCAGGCCGAGGCCGCGCCCGCGACTGCTCAACGTGTCGGTACGGGCCCGGGTCACGGTGCCTCGGGTGCCGGAATCCGCTACCGAGACGAGCAGGCGCTCGGCGCTGAGGTCGATCTCCACCCGGGCGGCCGTGCCGGCGTGCAGCAACGCGTTGGTGGTCAGCTCGCTGGTGCAGAGCACCGCCGCCCCGATCACCGACTCGGGCACCTGCCACTCGGTGAGCTGGCCGGTCAGCCAGTGCCGGACCCGGCTGGGCGCTGTCGGCTCGGCGGGCACCTCCATACTCGCCGAACGACTCGGTTTGAGCGCGTGCTCGACCGCCAGCACTGCCACGTCGTCCTCGGTGCCGCCCGGGACCGCCGCGGTGGCCACCGCACAGAGCGCGCGGGGGTCACCGCTGCCGGCCTTGGCGATGGCGTCGCTCAGGGTGGCCAGCCCGGCGCTCAGGCTCTGCCGGCGACGCTCCACCACCCCGTCACTGAACAGCAGCAGGGTGTCGCCGGGGCGGAACGCGACAGTAGTGGTGCCCGGCCGGCCGCCCAACCCCAGCGGCGGCCCGGCCGGGACGTCGACGTACTCGGCGTGAAACCGACCATCCGGGTCACCGCGGCGAATCAACGGCGCGGGGTGACCGGCGCTGGACAGGATCAGCTCGCGCCGCTCCGCGTCGATCACCCCGAACGCCACAGTGACGAACAGCTCGTGGGTGCCGGCCTCCGCGCCGAGGCTGGTCACCAGCCGGTCCAGGCCGGCCAGGACCGCGTCGGGCGTCGGGTCGGCGAGGGCCAGAGCGCGCAACGCGGCCCGGACCTGCCCCATCCGCGCGGCGGCCTGCACGTCGTGCCCGGCGACGTCGCCCAGCACCACGCCGAGTGAACCGTTGGGCAGCAGGAACGCGTCGTAGAAGTCACCGCCGGCCGCGTTGCCGTCCACGCCCGGGTCGTAGCGGGCCGCGATCCGCAGCCGGGGCAGATCCGGCAGGTGCTCCGGCAACATGCTGCGCTGCAACAGTTGGGCGGTGCCGTGCTGCGTCTCGAACCGGCGGGCCCGCTCTGCGGCCTGGCCGATCAGCTCGGCCGAGGCGGCCAGCAGCGCCCGCTCGGCGGGGGACCAGCTGTGCGGAACCTGGTAGCCGACCGCCAGCCCGCCGCGGACCACCGAGGTGCCCAGCGGCAGTGCCGCCATCGCGCGGACCTTCTGGTCGTGGCGGTCCACGGCGGTCTCCCGCAGCGGCTGCCCGTCGCGGGTGAACGACGGGGCGCCCGAGTGGGCCGCCTGCACCACCGGGGCCGACCAGTCCGCAGGCGCGCGCCGCCAGAGCGGGGGAAGCCGCTCGTCGGCCTCGTCCAACAACTCGCCACGGACCCGACGCACCATGCGCCAGCCGCCGCCGCCCTCGTCGACAGCGAACGAGGCCTGGTCGGGGTCGAACGTGGTGATCGCGTACCGCAGCGCCACCCGGGCCACGTCGTCGAGGGTGAGGGTGCCGGCGAGCGCCGCGGCCACCTCGCTGAGGCTCTGCAACTGCTCGGTGACGTGGGTGGTCTCGGCCGCGACCGTCAACACGCCGACGATCTGCCCGGCGCTGTCGCGCACCGGTGAGTACCCCCGGGTGAAGACCGCCTGCTCCACCGTCGCGGAGTGCCCACGAACCAGCGGCAGGGTGGACTCCTTCTCCAGGAAGGGCTCGCCCTGCCGGTAGCAGCGCTCGATCACCGCACCGACGCCGGGCAGCGCCCAGATCTCCGCGAACACCTCGGCGGCCGGACGGCCGAGGGCGCTCGGGTGCTTGGTGCCCAGCAGCTCGGCGTAGCCGGCGTTGTAGAGCAGGACGAGGTCGTCGCCGTACGCCAGGGCCATCGGCATCGGCGAGGCGAGGACCAGCTCCACCACGGCCTGGAGGGCGACGTCCCAGTCGTCGGTCGGGCCCAGCGGGGTGTTGGCCCAGTCGTGGGCGAGCACGCCGACGGCCGGGCCGGACCCGGTGGGTGCGCCCGGGCCCGGAGTTGCTGGCGTGGGGACCCGCCCGACCGTTCCTGGCATGTTCGCAGCCTAGTCGGCCGACCGGAAAAGGCATCCGACCATGGCGGCGGGCCGCCGCCGAGTCCGAAGCGGTGGCCATTCGGGCAGTTCAGGGCCCCTGTCCGGAGGTCTGTCGGGAAAAACGCCGCGCGCTGCGCGGAGTGCCGGACCGGTTGCCGGGTATGCGCCCGGCGCAGTCCATGCGACAGGAGGGACATCATGCTGAAAACCCTCGCGGTCCGGCAGGCCGACATCGGCGATGCCATCGCCGACACCTGGAGGTCGGTGCTGCTCTTCATCCCGAAGGCAGTGGCCTTCATCGTCATCCTCGTGGTCGGCTGGCTCATCGCCAGAGCCGTCCTCAAGATCGTGGATACGGTGCTGGAAAGGGTGCGCTTCGACCAGGCGGTCGAACGCGGTGGCATCAAACGGGCCCTGGAGAGAACGAAGTACGACGCCAGCGACATTCTGGCCAGACTGGCGTACTACGCCGTACTGCTGTTCACGCTGCAGTTCGCCTTCGGAGTCTGGGGACCCAACGCGATCAGTGACCTGATCAGCGGCGTGGTGGCCTGGCTGCCGCGCGCGTTCATCGCGATCGTCATCGTGGTGGTGGCGGCCGCGATCGCCAACGCTGTCCGGGATCTGGTCACCGGGGCGCTGGGAGGGCTCTCGTACGGCAAGGTCCTGGCCGACCTGACGGCGATCTTCATCATCGCGCTCGGTGTGATCGCCGCCCTGAACCAGGTGGGTATCGCCACCACGGTGACCACTCCAGTGCTGATCGCGGTGCTCGCCACGGTGGCCGGCATCCTGATCGTCGGCGTCGGCGGTGGTCTCGTGAAGCCGATGCAGAACCGCTGGGACGGCTGGTTGCAGCGGGCGGCCCAGGAGGCTCGGGCGGTGCAGCAGCAACGTCAGGCCGCGTCGGCCGGGCGTAGCGACGTGGAGCGGCAGATGGCCGACCGCGGGGGTGACCGCACCCAGGCCATGCCTCGGGTGGACGAAGCCCAGCAGTACCGCTCGTAGCGGGCGAAACGGCACGACGGGTGGGAGGGTGTTCCGCGTACGACGCGGGGCGCCCTCCCCTCGCGCGTCAGTGCCGGTCGAGTGCGCGAGCCAGCGCACAGACCGCGACCAGCCGGGTGAGCAGCCACTCCGGCTGGCTCCAGTCCACCGGCCCGCTGGGCGGCGTCCACCCGTGCTCCAGCGCGGCGGCGCGGACCCCCTCGGCGTAGCCGGCGAGCGCCGCTGAGGTCAGCGGCGTGTTGTCGCCGTCGAGGCTGTCCCGGACGGCCGCCGCGTGCTGGTCGACGAGGGCCAGCAG